>DAIOGX010000054.1:0-13677 GCA_036744995.1 Solirubrobacteraceae bacterium
TGCTCGCGGCGATCGTCGTGCTGCTGCTGACGTTCGGCTCGCTGATCGCGATGGGCCTGCCGATCGTCACCGCGCTGTTCGGCCTCGGCACCGGGCTCGGCGCGATCGCGCTGTTCACGCACGTGGTCGACACGCCGAACTTCTCCTCCGAGCTCGCGGCGATGATCGGGCTCGGCGTTGGGATCGACTACTCGCTGTTCATCCTCACCCGCTTCCGCGAGGCCTACACCACTCCCGGAGCGACGTTCGGCGACGCGCGCGAGTCGGTCGTGCAGGCGATGGACACCGCCGGGCGCGCGGTCCTGTTCGCGGGCTGCACGGTCGTGATCGCACTGCTGGGCATGATGCTGCTCGGCGTCGACTTCCTCTATGGCGTGGCAATCTCCGCGTCGATCGGCGTGCTGCTGGTGATGCTCGGCTCGCTCACCCTGTTGCCAGCGCTGCTCGCCACCTTCGGCGCCCGTGTCGCGCGGCCGAGTCGGCGGGCGCGACGCCGAGCCGCCAAAGCGCAGGGGGACGGCGTTCAGGCCAACGCTCCGGTCGGGACGGTCGCTTCCGCCACTACCCCCGCCGGTGGCGGCGCGTGGCTGCGTTGGAGCAGGTTCGTGCAACGCCGCCCGTGGACGATCGCCGCCACCTCAGCGCTAGTGATGCTGGCGATCGCGGCTCCCGCGACCGCGCTGCGACTGGGCTCAAGCGATGCGTCGAACGACCCGGCGAGCCAGACTACCCACAGGGCGTATGAGTTGCTGGCGCAGGGTTTCGGCCAAGGCTTCAACGGCCCGCTGCTGGTCGTGGCGAAAATCCCGGACCCGAGCAAAGAAGCCGCCGAACAAGGGGTCCTGTTGGTGGCGAGCCCGCACAGCGGCAGGACACCTGTAGAAGAGCTTCGCGGCGCGATCGCCGCGACTCCCGGCGTGGCGTCGGTCGCCCCGGCAAAGCTCAATCTCACCGGAAACGTGACGACGATCACCGTCTATCCGCACTCCTCACCCCAGGCCTACGCGACAACCCAGCTGGTCGAACGTCTGCGCGAGAAGGTCGTCCCACCGCTGGCCAAGCGCACGGGGATGGCGGTCTACGTCGGCGGCGTCACCGCCGGCGCGGTCGATTTCGCCACGGTGCTCGGGCACAAGCTGCCGCTGTTCATCGGCGTCGTCGTGCTGCTCTCAGCACTGCTGCTGATGGTCGTCTTCCGCTCGCTCGTGATCCCGCTGCAAGCCGCGGTGATGAACCTGCTCAGCATCGGCGCCTCGCTCGGCGTGATCGTGGCGATCTTCCAGTGGGGCTGGTTGGGCAGCCTGTTCGGCGTCCAGCAGGGCCCGATCGAGTCGTTCATCCCCGTGATGCTGTTCGCGATCGTGTTCGGCCTGTCGATGGACTACGAGGTGTTCCTCATCTCGCGCATCCACGAGCGCTGGACGCACACGCGCGAGAGCTCGCGCGCGGTCGCCGAAGGCCTTGCGCTGACCGGCCGAGTGGTGACGGCGGCCGCGGCGATCATGGTCTGCGTGTTCCTTTCGTTCATGCTCGGCGAAGACCGCGTCATCAAGGAGTTCGGCCTCAGCCTCGCCAGCGCCGTGTTCCTCGACGCGCTCATCGTCCGCTGCCTGCTGTTGCCCGCGGTGCTACACCTCATCGGCGAGCCCACGTGGCGGATTCCCGGATGGCTCGACCGGCTGCTGCCGAGGCTGAACATCGAGGGGACCGCCCTGCCGGCGGGGACCGCCGGCGAGGATGGGCGCGCGGGCACGGGGACACTCCCGGGCGCAGGTCCGCGCGCGCGTCCGGGCATGGCAACCGAGGGAGCGGAGGGCTGAGGCCAGTCCGGCGGGGGGCAGTATTCGCCCTCCTGCTTTCTGCGACGTCCCTCGGCGCCTGCCCGGTAAACGCAGCGGCGGCCAGCGCGCCCGAGCGAAGCTCGGTATTGCTGGCCTTCTTACCGACAGGTGAGTCACAACTCGCCAGCGTGAGAGGCCTGTCGGTTGGGATCATGTCCGCGAGCCAGGGCAGCTACACGGCAGAGCAGCTGCTGCTCGACATCACACAGGGAGCGCGGATCGCCTCCTCCGCCTACTCCCAGGCGCGCCCGCCGACGCTGTCACTGAAGGCCGCGGGCGCAGGCGCCGTAGTCGAGGGTTGGCAGGCGGCGCGCAGGCGTGCCGAAGACGCGCCGCAGCTATTGCGGCCGGGGCTGCTTGGCGCGCAGATCCGGGGGGGCGCCGCCTATGCCGGCATCGCCGGGACCGGGAACATCGACGGCGTCGCGGCCGCCGACCGCGAAGGGCGCATCGCCGCCGTATCGCTGGGCACAGCGCCGACGTTGCTGGCGCGTATCGCCGCGCTCAAGGAAAGCAAGCGCGTTGTCGTCGCCGATCTGCCGGGCGGCACGGAAGGCTACGCGGACCTGCACGCGCTGAGCGAAGGCCGCCCGGAGGGAGAGCTGCTGATCGTCGTCCAACGCGCCCCCGAGGCGCCCAGGCACGAACTGCTGTGGACAGCCGTCGGAGGTCTGGCGGGTGGCGGTGGCAAGACACTCACCTCGCAGACAACAAACGAGCGTGGACTGATCGCCGCGGTCGACCTCGCCCCCACGATCCTCCACCACCTGGGCCTGACGCCGATCCCCGCAGACATGCGCGGCGATCCGATCCGCACAGACGGCCCGCTCCAGTCCGCAAGCCTGCGCGCGCTGTTCGCCAGGCTGCATGTGATCGGCGGCCGGCGGCTGAAGGCGCTCGCGTTCCTATTGAGCGCGTGGGCGCTGCTGCTGCTGCTGTCGGCTTCCTGGCCGTCCACACGCGCATGGGCGATGCGCGCGGGCGCACTCGGCGTCCTGTGGGCGCCCGTCGCGATGCTGATCCCCGCGGCGCTCGAGCCCAGCGCGGCCGTCGAGTACGCGACGATCGCGCTCGCCTGCCTCGCACTCGGCGCGCTCACCGACCTGCTGCTGCCGTGGCCGCGCGCCCCACTCGCGCCGGCGCTCGCCGGCGTGGTCGTGCTGACGGCCGACGCGCTCGCCGGCACGCAGCTGCTGGTGCGCTCTCTGCTCGGCCCGAATCCGATCCTCGGCGCGCGCTTCTACGGCATCGGCAACGAGCTCAAGTCGGGTCTCGCGGTGCTTGTCTTCGCGGGGGTGGCCGCGGCGCTATACCCGGCCGTGCGCTGGCGACGGGCAGCCGCGACGATGGCCGTGAGCGGGATCGTGCTCACGGTGATCGAGGGCTCGGCACGCATTGGCGCCGGTGTGGGCGGCGTGATCCTCGTGAGCGCCGGCACCGCCGTCGCCACCGTGCTGCTGCTGCCGGGACAGGTGACGCGCCGGCGCGCGCTGATCGTGCTGGTCAGCCCAGTCGCAGGGCTCATGGCGCTCGCCGCGCTCGACCTCGCCACCGCCCACGGCAGCGGGCACTTCACAGGCAGTGTGCTGGACGCCCGCTCGGCCGGCGACATCCGCGACATCATCGTGCGCCGCTACAGCGCCGCCTACGACGAGCTGAAGAACCATCTCATGCCAGTCGCCACCGCACTTGCGCTCATCGCCTCAGCGGTCGCCGTGTGGCGGCGGGAGCGAATCTGCGCACCAGTCGACTCTGATCCGGCCTGGCTAGCCGCGCTCGCCGGCGGCCTCACCGCAGGCGTGATCGGCGCCCTCAGTGAGGACTCGGGACCGGTTCTGCTCGTCGTCGCGGTCTTCGCCCTCGGCTGCGTTCTCACCTACCTGTGGGGGCGGCCGCCGCGAACCAATTCCCGTGGCAGTGAATCCCTCATCAAATGAACCCACCGACGACTACCGCGACGTCAGATCGCTGAAGAGCGCCAGGCGGCCGGGGACCTCGGTGTCCTCGTCGACGAGATAGGCCGCGCACACGCGGTGGTAGCCATCCGCGATCTCCAGCCGGCCGCGGCCGTCGTGGATCAACAGAATTGGCGAGATGGGCGTGCCGGCGGCCATGTGTTCAAGCTTCTCGGCCACCTCGTTGCTCTGCTTGCGTTTGAGCAGGGGCAGGCCCGCGGCGCGCAGGATGTCCTTGGCTCGCCAGGCGCCCGCGGGCGCCTGGCGCAGAAGCGCCACGATCTCGCGCAGCTGATCGGGCGCCAGCAGCAACGACAGGTAGCTATCCGCGGCCGCATAGTCCTTCTCCTGCGGCTCACTGAGCCATTTTGGATTCTTCGCCATTGCCCGGCAACGATACGCAATTCGGTGGGAGGGTCCGGTGGACTCAGAACCTGCTTCAGAAAGATCGGCACGCCCGGATGCGGGTGGGTGGGATCTTGACACGCGGCGCTAGACCACCGATAGGAGATCAAATGGGATCTCCTATCGGCCAGCAGATCCATGGGATCTTCGATCGTCGCCACGTGACGACCGATCAAAGATCGTCCAGCACATGCTGGGCGATCCTGGATGATCGGCAGCATGCGCTTCGCCGGGTGGGTGGGCATTCAATCATCCATGAACACCCCGACCACACCGCCTATTCTGAAACAGGTTCTCAACCCCTCGCCGGCGGGGGTGGTTCGGGAGGTGGTTCGCCCAGCGCCCCCTGGGCAGCGGTCATGGAATGCTTGTCTCCGCCGGGCCCACGCAGGATGTATGCGACCCCGACCGCAGCCAGGGCGCCCGCGATCGGTCCGACCACATAGACCCACGCATGGGTGAAGTCACCGAGCACAAGCTCCGGCGCCAAGGAGCGGGCGGGGTTCATCGACGCTCCCGTGATCGGGCTCGACCACAGGCCCGCAAGCACAATGTAGCCGCCCACCGCGACGGCCGACAGCGGGCCGACGTTCTGGGAACGCGACGCCGTACCGAGGATCGTGCTCACGAGACCGACGGTGAGCACCAGCTCCATCAACACGGCCTGAGCGTTGTCGATGCCAGCTCCGGGAACGGTTGCCCCCAGCATGCCCACCTTGCCGAACATAGCGTCGAGGAACAGCACCGCCAGCGTCGCTCCCACGAGCTGCACGACGATGTATCCGGGCACGCGCCGCCACGGGAAATCACCGCGCGCGGCGAACGCGATACTCACCGCGGGGTTCAGGTGCGCGCCCGAGATCGCTCCCATGAACAGGATGATCGCCATGACCATGAGACCCGGGGCGCTGACCGCCGCCCCGCGGCCAATCGCCCCGTGGCTGACGGCGTTCACCACCCCAGCACCCGCGCCCGCGAGCACCAGCAGAAAGGTCCCGAACAGCTCGGAGAACAACCGGCGCCATTCACGTGTCGGGTCGTCGAAGCGTCGTTCCCACGGCGTCTGGATTCCGCCCAACTCATGCAGCAACGACCAGGCCGCCACACTGCGATGAAAGGCGGGCTCACCCTCCTTGGCTCGGACAAGTCCCTCCTCAGTCATCTCCACACTCCCGGCACGCCCCGTGCAGCACAATCTCGTGCTCTGAGACCTTCAGCGGCACCCTTTCGCTGAGCTTGCTTATCGCCCGCTCCAACGCCGGGTCTGAGAATGGCGTGACCAGGCCGCACTCGTCGCAGACCAGGTGGTGATGGTGGTACTCCTCCTGGCCGTCGCACGCGCGCTCGTACCGGGCCATCGCCTGGCCGGTCTCGAGGCGCTTGACCAGCCGCAGCCGCTCCAACTCGTCGAGGATCCTGTACACGCTCGCGCGGCTCACCCCGCGGCGGCCGTAGCGCTCACCACGCAGCGCATCCTCGATCTCAACCGCAGTCAGCGCACATGCCTCGCCGTCGAGCAGCTCGAGCACCGCCCGGCGCGCTCCGCCACGCTTGCGACCGGCCGCCGCCAGCGTCGCCTCAGCGCGGTCCACCCATGTCCCGGTGTGTGAAGCGGGCATGTCTCGATGGTAGACGCCACCCTTCAGGACGCCCCGCCTCTCATCATCACGGTCCGTCTCCCCATGAACGCAGCCAGGATGTATACACCCACCGCGAGCACCACGATCGTGGTGCTCGGCGGCAGCGACGGCACCGCGTATGCGAGCGCCAATCCGCCCCACATCGCCACAACCGCGAACAGCCCGGCGAGCGCAATCCCCGCGAACGGACCCCTGGCGAGCCGGTGCGCGGCGGCCGCCGGGGCGGCCAGCAGCCCGAGCAACAACAGCGCCCCCACCGCCTGGGTAGCCTCGGCGGCAACCACCCCCAACAGCGCCACGAACCCCACCCCCAGCAGACGCGTCGGCACGCCCCGGGCGGCGGCGACCTCGGGAGACACCGAAGCGAACAGCAGCGGACGGGCGATCGCCAAGGTCAACAACGTCGCGCCCAGCGCCACCGCCGCGGCGAGACGCGCTTCGCCCGCCGCCAAGCCGAAGATCGACCCGAACAGGGTGTGCGCGGCCTGGATCCCGGCGCCCCCACCAGAGCTCGTGCTGAACAGGGTAAGAAAGAACACGCCCACCCCGAGGATGAACGTGAACACGGTTCCGATCGCCGCGTCGTCGGCCGGCGCGGCGGCGGCCATCTTTGCTCCGCGTCCCGCGCCGGCGCCCCCGGTCCGGCCCAGCGCCCCGATCCCCGCGCCCACCGCGACCGTCGCCGCGAACAGCCCCACACGCTCGTCGACACCGGCCGCGGCGGCGGCCAACGCCCCGGGGAACGCCACGTGGCTGAGCGCGTCGCCGGCGAACACCTGGCCGCGCAGCACAACAAACCAACCGCTCACCCCGCACGCCAGCGCAATGAACGTACCGGCCAGCAACGCATTGCGCATGAATTCTTGGGAGAACATCAGGCGATCACCCCGCGGGGCGGCGGACTTTCGGGCGCTGGAGCCTTTAGGTCAGCCGACCTTCCGCCCAGCACACCCACGATCACCCGCGCAATCACATAGATAGCGAACGCGAACGCCGTGATGAAAAACCCGGCCGGGTACACCGAGAAGTACGACACCCCCAGTCCGGCCCACACCACCACCAGGCCGATCGCGACGGTCAGCCACAAGCTCAGCCCCGGACGCGCCGTGATCGCCTGGGCGGTCGCCGCGGGCGTCACCAACAGCGCGAACACCAGCAGCACGCCCGTGATCTGACTCGTCTCGGCGACCGCCAAGCCCAACAGCACCAAGAACGCCGTCGACAGCGACCTCACCGGCACGCCGCGGGCGCCCGCCACATCCGCGTCCACCGAGGCGAACAGCAGCGGACGAGCCAACCCGCCGAGCACCACGAGCGCTCCCGCCGTGACCGCAGCCAACACCAGCACCTGGCCGTCTGAGACTCCGAGGAACGTGCCGAACAGCAGGCTATCCAGCCCCCCCAGCACGCCGCCGTACAGGTTCACGAACAGAAACCCGAGCGCGAGCGCGAGCGCCTGCACCGCGCCGATCGTCGCCGACTGCTCGCTCCACGAACGACTTTTCCCACCCGAGAACCGGCCGATCGCGAGCGCCCCCGCGCCGCAGAAGACGAAATATCCCCACGTCGCCGGAACCCCGATCAGCGCCGCCCCACTCGCGCCCGGGAACGCCATCATCGACAGCGTGTGCCCGGCGAACGTCTCTCTGCGCAACACCATCATCCACCCCACCAGCCCCGCCATCACCGCCACGATGCTGCCCGCGAGCAACGCGTTGACCATGAAGTGATATTCGAGCACCTCGCCCACGTCGCGCCCCACGTTCCAGGTGAGGGTCGGGTCAGCTTGCATGGGCGTGGTGGTGATCGTGATGGTCGTGGCGGTCGTGATGGTGAGCGGGCGCCTCGGGCTGGCCGACCACGACCAGCCTGCCATCGGACGCCTTCAACACCTCGACCGGCAGCCCGTACAGCGCGCTCAACGTCTTCCCCGTGATCACCTCCTGCACCGTCCCCTCCACGGCCCGCCCACCGGCCAGGTACACGACCCTGTCGAGATACGCCAGCAGCGGGTTGACATCGTGGGCGACCAGCAGCACTCCCACACCCGCGTCGCGACAGATCTCTCCCACCAAAGCCGCCACCGCCGCCTGGTTGGGCAAATCGAGGCTGTCCAACGGCTCGTCCAGCAGCAGCAGATCGGGCCTCTGCACGAGCGCCTGAGCGATCAGCAGCCGCTGCTGCTCGCCCCCCGAGCACTCGCCGATCGGCCGGCCCGCGTACTCGCTCGCGCCGACCAGCTCGATCACCTCATCCACCCGCGCACGTGCCTTGGGCCCGCGAGCGCCGGGGCCACGGCGGGCGGGCAAGAACGGCAGCGGCAGCCCCCAGCGGTCGCCGTCCAACCCCAGCCGCACCACGTCTAAGCCGCGCAGCCTCGTCCCCTGGTCGAACGAGCGCCTTTGCGGCAGATACCCGATCGTCCGGTTCGCCTCACCCGGGGGCCTACCCAGCACGCTGAGCCTGCCCGCCGTCAACGGGAGCGCTCCCAACACCGCCTTCAACAGCGTCGACTTGCCCGATCCATTCGCTCCCAGCAGCGCCACGAAATCTCCGCGGGCCATGCTCACGCTGACGTCTTCCCACACCGTTCTCCCCCCCACACGCACCGCCGCGCGATCCAGCTCGATCGCCGGTCCCTCAGCGCCCGAGCGTTCCGTAGCGCTCATCTGCCTCTGATCGACCGCGCGTCGCCAGTGCATCACGCACAGCAACATATCATAAGACTAAGTCTTATTCTTGGGTATGGCGCCGCGCGTTGAGATGGATCTTGACCGCACGGGTGCGGGTATGATCGCCACGCATGTCGCCTCACGAGCAGCGCGCCGACCAGCACTCCGGCGGTTCCCCGCCCGAGCTCACGCGCGAGCAGATCGAGCGCCTCGAGAAACGCTACGGCAACCGCTACCTGCTCGAGCCGACCCCCGACAACAAGCTGCCGAAGATCGGCATGACCGCCGAGGAAGCCGCCGGGTTGATCGAAAAGGAGATGGTGCTCGACGGCATCCCGATGCGCAACCTCGCGACGTTCGTCACCACCTGGATGGAGCCGGAGGCCGATCGCATCATCGCGGAAAACCTGCACACGAACTTCATCGACCACGCCGAGTATCCGCAGACCGCGGAGATCGAGCAGCGCTGCATCCGCATGCTCGCCGATCTCTTCCACGCTCCCGGCGCCACGACCGGCGCGCGCACGCAGGGGTCCTCCGAGGCGATCATGCTTGGCGCGCTGTCGCTGAAGTGGAAGTGGCGCGAGCGCCGCGAGGCGGCCAAAAAGTCGACCGACCGTCCCAACCTCGTGTTCGGCGGGGACGTGCACGTCGTCTGGGAGAAGTTCTGCCGCTACTTCGACGTCGAACCGCGGATCGTCCCACTGGCGCCCGAGAAGTACACGATCGGCCCCGAGGACGTCCAGCCGCACATCGACGAGAACACGATCGGCGTCGCTGCTGTCCTTGGGACGACCTTCACGGGACATTCCGACGACATTCGCGGGATCAACGACCTGCTGATGAGGCTCAAGCACGACCAAGGCCTGGACGTGCCCATGCACGTCGACGCCGCCAGCGGTGGCTTCGTGTGGCCGTTCCTGTATCCCGACTGCAAGTGGGACTTCCGCCTGGAGCAGGTCCGCTCGATCAACGTCTCCGGTCACAAGTTCGGCCTCGTCTACCCCGGCATCGGCTGGCTCGTGTTCCGCGAGGAGTCAGACCTCGCGGAGGATCTCGTGTTCTACGAGAACTACCTCGGCAAGCGCGACGCGACCTTCACGCTGAACTTCTCCACCGGTTCCTCGATGGTGCTCGCCCAGTACTACAACTTCGCACGCCTCGGCCACTCGGGATACCGCTACATCATGGAGACGATGAAGTACAACGCCCGCACGCTCGCGCGCGAGATCGCCGCAATCGGCGAGTTCGAGATCATCGGCGCGGCGGAGGAGGAGCAGCTCCCGCTCGTCGCGTTCAAATTGTCGGGCGAGCACGACTACGACGAGTTCGACGTCGCCGCCCAGCTCGCCGCCGAGCGCGGCTGGATGCTGCCCGCCTATACGCTCCCGCCCAACGCCGAGCACGTCAAGATCATGCGCGCGCTCGTCAAGCAGACGCTCAGCTACTCGATGACCGTCACGCTTGGCAACGACATCGCCGAAGCCTGCGCGACACTCGCGAAGAAGGGCGGCCTGCATCCTGCGGACCGCAAGCGCGTGAAGACAAACACAGGGTTCTGAGCAGCCGCTGGCCACGGCCCGGGCGTGTCCGGGCGCTCGCCCTACGCCGCCCTACGTCGAGTCGCCCGACGGCGGCGCCGGCGGCGGGGCGGGTGGGCCCTTATCCCCTTCATTCAGCTTGCGCCGGCGGTCGACCAAGAGCACCGCGGCGACCACGAGGATCACGACCACCACGATCCCGCCGGCGATGTATCGCAGCGTGTGATGCACGGGCTTAGCGGCCGCTTTCCGTTTGACCGTCGCGACCACGTAGCGCGCGCCGCCCGCGCGCGCCAGCGCGATCAGCCGCGCCTCTTCAGAAACGTTGTAGATGACCGTAAAGTGCCGGCCGTCGTTCATCGAGACATGGATGTGTCCCGGCGCCGGCGTCGGGTGGAAGGTCAGCGCGTGCACTTCGCGATGTCCGAGCTGTGCCTGCAGCAGCGGCAGGCCCTCGGGCTGGAAGTGGATCACGGTCGCACCGCTCGCGGTGGCAGCCGTGGCGGCTGTGGCCAAGGTCAGGAATGTGCCCAGCAGCAAGACGCGGAGCACTCTTGTCGGTCTGCTCATCCGCGGCAGACTATCGCTGCGAGCCGACATCGGCAGCGTTCAGCACACGACAGGCGGTCGGGCACGTATTTCAGGGTCTGCTTCCAGCGGGCCTCGGGCGCTACACGCGCCCCGTGTCACGTCGATAGGCGCGCGCGGCAAGCCGGGCGAGGATGATCGTCCACACCGCCATCACGATCCAACCCTTCAGCGGCCACGCGTGTCCACCCACCGCCACGACGTGGCTGGCCTGAACCAGCCAGTAGGAGGGTATGAACTGCGCGAGGTTGGGCAGGAAACCGTGACTGCCGAGCGGAAAGAATGCCCCGCCGAGTAGCGCCAGCAGCGAGATGCCGCCGCCCATCGCCGGACCGATCGAGTCGGGCGTGAGCATGTGCCCGAGCAGGATCCCGAGCGCGGCGAACGGGATCAGGCCGACGAGGATCAGGCCGGTCATCTTCAACCACTCGCTCGCGGCCAGACTGACCCCGAGCGAGGTCCCGGCGATGTACAGCGCGGCAAGGCTCAGCAGCGCCATCATGTACGCGGTCAGCACCTTCGCGCGGAAGTAGCTCCGCACCGACAGCGGGCTGATCCGCAGCTGCCGGTTCCAGCCGACCGCGCGCTCGGCGGCGATCCGTCCGCCGCAGGACAGCATCGCACTCATCGTCCCGAATGACGCGTATCCGATCATGTAGTACAGCGGCAGCGAGATGCCCGTTTTGTTGTAGTCGTGAACGTTGCGGTTCGGTCCCGCGACGAGGAAGAACAGGATTAACGGGAACCCCAGCGACAGGATGAAGAAGCGCCGGTTGCGCAGCGTCCGCAGCAGCTCATAGCGGGTGTAGATGAGCCCGCTCACCGCTCAGCGCCCCTGGTCGATCTCGCGGTCGCGGAGGCTCCAGGGCTCAGGGCCTGCTCGTCGTCGCCGGTCAGCTCCAGGAAGGCCTGCTCGAGGCCTGCGGCGACGATCTCGATGTCGCGCGCGTCTGGATAGGCGGCGAGCAGCGCCCTGATCGCCGCGTCGGAGTCAGTGCAGCTCAACGTAGCGGTTTCGCCGCGGCGTTCGACGCCGCTGACGCCCGGCAGATCCGTGAGCGCGTCCTGATCGGAGCCCGGCAGCGTCGCGCGGATCGTACGCGTGCCCACCATCGCCTTGATCTCGTTTGTCGGCCCGTCGGCGACGATCTTCCCGTGCGCCATCAGCACGGCGCGGTCGGCGTAGGCGTCGGCCTCCTCCAGATAATGGGTCGCGAACAGGACCGTCTTACCGCGAGCGGCGAACTCGCGCATCGTCGTCCAGAACGCGCGGCGCCCCTCCACATCCATGGCGCTCGTCGGCTCATCGAGCACCAGCAGCTCGGGGTTGCTGACGAGCGCGACCGCGGAGCGCACGCGCTGAGTCTGTCCGCCGGACAGCTTCTGGGTGCGCTGGTCAGCGAATCCGCTTGCGCCGGTCAGCTCCAGCACCTCCCCGACGTCGAGCGGCGTGGGATACAGCGAGGCCATCATCGTGACCAGCTCGCGCACCGACAGGTCTCTGATCAGCGCTCCCGTCTGCAACATGGCGCCGACGGCGCCCTCGGCGACGGCCTGCGCGGGAGGACGACCGAAGACCGACACCGTGCCCGCATCGGGCGGGAGCAGGCCGAGCAGCATGTCGATCGTCGTGGACTTGCCCGCGCCGTTCGGCCCCAACAGCGCGACCGTCTCACCTGCCGTGATCCGCACGTCGATGCCGCGCACCGCCCTGATCGGCTCGCCGTGTGGGCCGGGAAAGGACTTGACAAGACCGCTGAGCTCGATCTGCGCCGATAGTCCGCCCGCAGGCGCCGCGCGCGTACCTGTGCCTGCCTCGAGCGTGTCAGAACCGGCGGTTATTTGCGCGCCTGCCTTGCGGTCTTCATCCGCTCCGTCTTACCCAAAACCACCTTCCGCATGCGCACGTTCTCCGGCGTGACCTCCACGCACTCATCCTCGCGTACGAACTCCAAGGCCTCGTCGAGCGTCAGTTTGCGGTGCGCGTCCAACCGCACCAGAACATCGGAGGTCGAGGAGCGCATGTTCGTCAGGTGCTTCTCCTTCACCGGGTTCACGTCCAGATCCTCCGAGCGCGCGTTCTCGCCGATGATCATCCCCTCGTAGACCTCCTCCCCCGGGCCGACGAACAGCGAGCCCCGCTCCTGCAACGTGAACAGCGAGAAGGTCACCGTCGCGCCGCGGCGGTCGGCCACGAGCACGCCGCTCTGACGCGTCAAGAGCTCGCCCGCCCACGGCTCCCAGCGGTCGAACACGTGGTGCATGATCCCCGTCCCCCGCGTCTCCGTCAGGAACTCCGTCCTGAAGCCGATCAACCCCCGCGCGGGCACCAGATACTCGAGCCGCACCCACCCCGTCCCGTGGTTGATCATGTGCTCCATCCGCCCCTTCCTGGCGGCCAGCAGCTGCGTGACCGTGCCGACGTGCTCCTCGGGCACGTCGACCGACAGGCGCTCGACGGGCTCGTGGCGCTTGCCGTCCACCTGGTGCTCGACCACGTGCGGCTGGCCAACCGTCATCTCGAACCCCTCGCGACGCATGATCTCGACCAACACAGCCAACTGCAACTCACCGCGTCCCTGCACCTCGAATGATGGGGCCCCACCCACCCAGGCGGTCTCGTTGACGCGCAGCGAGACGTTGCCGACCAGCTCCTGCTGCAAGCGCGCCTCGATCTGCCTGGCCGTCAGCTTGCTCCCGTCTTTCCCAGCCAGCGGCGACGTGTTCGCGCCGATCGTGATCGACATCGCCGGTTCGTCCACCGTGATCACCGGCAGCGGCCGCGGATCGTCCGGGTCGGCCAGCGTCTCTCCGATCGTCACCTCGGCGATTCCCGCCACGGCGATGATCTCGCCCGGCCCCGCCTCCTCAGCGTCGACGCGATCGAGCGCGTCGGTCACGTACAGCTCGGCGACCTGCGCTTTCTGGATGCTTCCGTCGGCGCGGCACCACGCGATCTGCTGGCCCTTTTTGATGTTCCCGTGCCGCACGCGGCAGAGCGCGAGACGGCCGACATAAGGAGAGGCGTCGAGGTT
>DAIOGX010000055.1:0-9543 GCA_036744995.1 Solirubrobacteraceae bacterium
ACCCAGCGGGTGACGGCCTGGTGGTAGTTGAGGGGGCCGGGGACGGTCTCATGGGTCTTCACGTACCTGAACCCGACGCTTTGCAGCGTCCGGTTCGGCGCCACGTTGAAGGCGTTCGGCTCGCAAAAGAGGCGCTTCAGCTCGAGCGCCTCGAAGTAGAGCTCGACGGTCTCGCGCAGGCACTCCGCGCCAATGCCCGATCCGCGGTGTTGCGGGTCCACGATGTGCAGGTGCATGTGTGCCTGCTCGCCATAGACGATCTTTTCAGCGGTCGAGAACCCGAGCGCGACCCCGTCCAGCTCCCAGATGACGAGCAGCGTCGAGCGCTCCCTCCGCGGCTTGCCGTACTCGGCCACATACCGCGCTCGCCAATCTCGGCGAGTCGGTAACCGCGTCGGGTCCACCCCCATCGTCTCCAGGTGCTCGGGCGTGGAGCCATGGAAGTAGTCGATGACCAACTCCACCTCAGCGAGTGCCATCTCCCTGATCACGAGCGCCATGGCGACATCATCCCGCTCCGGCCGAAGTTCGTGGTTCTAGGGGTTCTGGGCGCGGGCGGCTGTGGGCGCATCGGCGCCCGAGATGCGCAGCAGCACGGTCGAGCCGCCGGGCACCTCGGCGGCGATCCGGCCGGGCGTCGTGCGCGTCGTGTGCGTCCAGAGATCGCGCAACACATAGCGTCCGGACGCGGGCATGCCGGTGGCGAGCGCGCTCGTTTCGATTGGCAGGGGAGTGGAGCCGCGGTTGAGCAGCGCGACCGCGCGGGAGCCGTCGCTCAGCGGCTTGACCCACACCTGCCCCGCGCCGGTGGAGGCGATCAGGGTTCCCTGCACGCCGGCGGGGTCCTGGTCGATCGCGATGACTTCGGGGTCGCCCACGGCCGCTTGGCTCGCGGCGGATATGCGCGTGAGGTCGGCGCTGATCATCAGCGGGGCCGCGAGCATCGCCCACATGCTGACCTGGGTGCGGAACTGCGTGGTGGACATGCCCTGGCCGGGGCCCAGGTAGTCGGGGTCGTTCCAGTGCCCAGGTCCCGCCGCCTGCGGTTGCGCGGCGTCCGCGTCGATGTTGCGCAGGACGTTGGTGAACGGGACGTGCCCGGGGATGCCGACGTCGCCGTCGGTGCGCCAGCTGTTGCCGATGCTCGGCCCGAAGGTGTAGGAGGTGAACGCCGATTCTGCGAGTGGGGGTTCGCCCTCGGCGTACTGGTCCGGCTGCAGGAAGTCGCAGATCGACAGCAGCATCGGGCGGTGACTCGCGTTGGCTCCGATCGCCGCGTGAAAGGCCGCGTAGGCCGCCGCGGGGTCCAGGTGCGCTTCCGAGCCGCCGCAGAAGTCCATCTTGACCGCGTCAAAGCCCCACGCGGCGAACGTGTCGGCGTCTTCTTGATAGTGGCCGTAGCTGCCCTGCCTTGCCCCTCCGCAGCCATCGCTGCCGGCGTCCGTGTAGAGGCCCACGCGTAGTCCCGCTGCGTGCAGCGTGCGCGCCAGCCACGCCATCCCGTGCGGCCATTGCGCGGGGTCGACGGTGATCCGGCCTTCTGCGTCGCGTGTGCCGTGCCACCAACCGACGTCCAGCCACACGTAACGGTAGCCCTTGCGCTCCAGCCCGAGCGAGACGAGCTCGCTCGCCTGCTGAAGAACGCTTGCCTCGTCGTAGTGACCGCCGAACGCGAAGTAGGTGTCCCACCCCATATAGGGCGTCGCCGCAAGGGCGCTCGTCGTCTGAGCCGCCGTGCGCGCACGGCGGCTCGCGCTCGCGCCGGCGGACGGCTGCGAGCTCGAGAGCACCAGCACGACCGCGAGCAGGACCGCAGTCCGGACCGAGCGGCTAGCGGCGGCGGGCGGCATGGGTCGATGAGCCGCGAGCGGACGCCACCAGCACGACGAGCTGCTGGGCGAGCCGCGATTCGATCACTCCGATCACGGTCCCGCTCACGGCAAGGTTGGCGGACAGGCGCCGCCGCGAGGCGAGCAGGCGCCTGCCGGTTGCGTTGAGGGTCGCGGTGAGCGTTCCGTGTGCCCCCGCCGCCAGATGCAGGCGAGCGCTTGCGAGCGTGACCGTCCGCTGCCGCTCAGACGCGGCGCTCTCCTGGGCGCCGCGTCTCGGGCGTGCCGCGATCGCCACGATGCGACCCCCGCTGAGCGTCTCTGAGACCGTCACGCGCAGCGCGATCTGACAGCCACCGCTCGCGTGCGGCGAGCAGGTGACCGGCACGCTGATCTTCCCGCCCCTGAGGACAGCTTTGCCCACGACGGTCTCGCCGACCGAGGCCGGCACGGCCTCTACGGGGATCGCCACGAACGCGCTGCTCGCCGTGGCGCTGCCGCCCGCGTCGGTCGCGCTGACCTGACATTGGAGGTGGTGCCCCGTGTCGGCGCCCCTGACCACGTAGCTCGACCCGTTCGCATCAGGGATCGCGATCAGGTCGCGCAGCCACGCGTAGCTCAGCCGCGCCGAGGCGCCGGCAGGCGTGCCCGAGTGGCATTCCAGGCGCTCCCCCACCGCCGGAGTCCCGGTGATCGAAGGGTGCGGATAGACAAGCGGCGTCTGCGTGGAGGTCGCCGTCGTGAATGTCTCATCAGCCCCAAAACCGGTACCTATGAGACTGGCGGCGATCAACCGGTAGTGATAGGTGGTGTTCGGCGACAGTCCCGCCAACTGCGCCGCGACCGCCTGGACGCCGCCGGCGGGCGCGGGAACGCTCGCGCAGGGCACGCTCTGGCGGTAGAACGGGCTGATTCCGTATTCAAACCAGCACGCGTCGAGCACGGCGTCGTTGGGGTCGACCGTGCCCGCCAGCGTCGCGGTCGTCTGGGTGACTTCCGCCGGTGTCGCCGCCGTCGTGACTCCCGGCGTGGCCACACGCGCGATCAGAGCCCCGCCCGCCGCGTCGAGCGCCACGCAGAACCCGCCGGGCAGGCACGAGACGCCCGTCACGCCCGCGACGGCCGGCGACGTGCTCCAGCCGGGGGCGGGCGCCGTGGGATCGTCGCTTGCGTGGGCCGTGCCCGCGCCGTCGAGCGCCACGCACAGGCCGGAGGCGGCGCACGAGATCGCTGTGAGCGAGCCCCCCACGATCGCGGTCGAGCTCCACGTGGGCGCTTCCACGCCGGGATCGGCGCTCGCGAGCACGTCGCCTTTGCCATCGACGGCCACGCAAGTACCCGAGGGCGCACACGAGATCGCCGCGAGCGCAGGAGCGGGATCGATCGCGCGCGTGTGCCATCCGCTCGTGGCCGGTTCGCTGCTCGCAAGCGCCTCACCTCCCTGATCGACCCCCACACACAGCGACTCAGACGCGCAGGAAACCGCCACGAGTCCGCTTGCGGCATGGGCCTGGATCGTCCAGCTCGAGCCGGTCGGATGCGTGCTCGTGAGCACGTTCCCCCCTTCGTCGACCGCAACGCACAGCGACGTGCTCGGGCAGGCAACACCGGTGAGGCGCCTGCCTTCGTCCACGTCGCCCGCGTTCGTCCAGCTCGCGCCGGCCGGGTCGGTGCTCGCGAGCACGTCGCCTTTGCTATCGACCGCCACGCACAGCGCAGTCGACGCGCAGGAGACCGAGGTCAGTTCGTGGCCGGAATCGATCTTGGCCGCCGGCCAGTAGGGGACAGTCGCGCTCGGGTCGGTGCTCGTGAGCACGTTGCCGCCCAAATCGACGGCGACGCAGAGCGATTCCGAGGGGCAGGAGATCGCGCTCGGCGAGGAGCCGGAGTGGTCAACAGACACCGGCTGCGACCAGCTCAGCGGGGATGCGGCGCGGGCCGGCGCGGGCGCGAGCCCGGCTGCGCCCAGCATCAGCACGAACATGAGGTATCCGGGTCGCGGCATCTTGACTCTCAGTGGGTGCAACGCGCAAGACCCTACGTTGTTGCGGTCACCGTCACCCGCTCGCCCTCGCCCCGCCTTGCGGGCGTCGAGCGCCAGCTCATCATCCGCCGTGCCGTCAGCGCAGCCGTATCATCGATCTGTGGCCGATGCTGAGCATTCGCGGGCGAGTGTCTTTCGCGCTCCCGATCCAGATCGCCTCGGTGGCCTTGCGTGGGTGCGTCGCACCGACGGAAAACTGACCTCGCGCGAGCGCCGGCGACTGCTCGCGGCGATCGCGATCGGCCAATGGGAGAACTTGCTCGGGCGGGCCAAGCTCGCGCTTGGACGGCTGCCCGCGGGCGCTTCTGCCATCGACGTGCAGACGTTCGAACCGCCCGATTCGCCGCTCGCGCGCGAGGCCGAGCAGGCGTGCGCCGAGCAGCCGGCGGCGATCCTCGGGCACTCCTATCGAACCTGGCTGTTCGGCCGCGCGCTCGCGGCCCTCGACGGGAGTGCCCTGGATCTCGAGCTGTTCTACTGCGGCGCGCTCGTCCACGACTATGGCATCGCCCAACCGACACCGGGGCGCGATTTCACGCTGGCCAGCGCCGAGCGCACGCTCGCGTGTGCTGCCGCGGCGGGCGTTCCCGACGAGCGGGCTGAGCTCTTAGCGGACGCCATCTGTGTCCACACGACACCCGGCATCTCGCTCGACACCGACGGGACGCTCGGCTGCTACCTGCAGTGGGGCGCCATGGTCGACGGCGCCGGCCTGCGGATGTGGGACGTGTCTCAGGCCAACGTCAGCGAGGTGCTGCGCCGCTATCCGCGACCGGACTTCAAGCGCCAGCTGATCGGGCTGATCCGCGCCGAGGCCACAGCGTTGCCGGGCGGGCGCCTCGGACTTCTGATCCGCTGCGGCCTGCCGCTGGCCGTGCGTATGGCGCCGTTTGCGGATTAGGCCGCGAACCGGCCCGACGGCCTGACGGCCGAAGCGGCCTCACGGATGCGGCGTCAGGTCTGGGTGGCGAGACGCTCGTGGACGGATCGCACGGCGCTCGATCCCTCGCCCACCGCCGCGGCGACCCGCTTCATCGAGCCATGGCGGACGTCGCCGGCGGCGAACACGCCGGGCATGGACGTCTCGAACGGCAGCGGAGCGGATGCGCCCGCCCTCGACGATCCTGGCAGTTGGCGGTCGGTGAGAATGAATCCGTCCTCATCGAGCAGCACGCTTTTCTCCAGCCAGCTGGTCGCGGGGCGTGCGCCGATGAAGCAGAACAGGCCCGAGCAGGGGATCGTCTGCTGCTCGACCGTCGCGAGATGGCTGAGCGTCACCTGCCTGAGATGACCATCGCCGTCGAGACTTTGCACTTCCACACCGGTGATGAGATCGATTTTCGGGTCGGCCTCGATCCGCTCGATCAGATAGTGGGACATGCTCTGGGCCAGATCGTCACGGCGGATGGCGATCGTCACCCTGCAGTCGTGCTGGGCGAGGTAGATGGCAGCCTGCCCCGCGGAGTTGCCGCCTCCGATCACGAGGACCGGTGCTCCGGCACAGACGCGCACCTCGAGATCGGTCGCCGCGTAGTACACCCCGGCGCCCTCGAAGCGGTTTAGATCCTCGACGGCCAGCCGCTGATAGCGCGCTCCAGAGGCGACGATCACCGCTCGCGTCGGGATCTCTGAGCCGTCCTTCAGGACAATCACGTGGAAGCTCCCCTCGGCTCTGAGGCCCACCACCTCGCATGGGGCGTTCAGCTGCGCTCCGAGACGCATCGCCTGAACGGCGGCCCTCCCCGTGAGGTCTTCGCCGGAGATGCCGTTCGGGAACCCCGCGTAGTTCTCGATCCGCGAGCTCGAGCCGGCCTGGCCACCGATGGCCACTGCATCCAGTGAGACGGTGCGCAGACCCTCCGATGCGCCGTAGACGGCGGCGGCGAGTCCGGCCGGGCCGCTGCCCACCACCACCAGATCGAAGATGTACCCGGGCGCGGGTTGGAATGTCAGCCCGAGATGCTCAGCGAAGGTTGCGGCGGACGGGCGCTTGAGGGTCTCGGTGGCGGTGATCACCGCCGGCACGTCCTCTCTGGCCAGCTCCATGCTCGCCAAGAGGACATCGACATCCTCGGCCTCCTCGACGTCGATCCAGGCGTGAGCCAGATGCGAGTGCTCGGCAAATGCCCGCAGGCTCATCGCCTCCGGCGAGTACTTCGAGCCGATGATCCGGATCGCCTGGGCTCCCTCTCCCGAGCGCAGAATCTCGCGCCGCGCGAGCAGCGCGTTGAAGATGGTTTCGGCCGGCTGTGGTCGCACGCTCATCAGTCGACGAAACTCGGCCTCCGCGATCACCAGTACCCGCCCGGGCTGCGTGACGCGACAGCTCAACGTGCGGCGCTGACCCGTCAGGAGGCTGAGCTCGCCGACGAAGCCGCCGGGGCCATATTCGGCGATCACAACCGCATCCGGGCTGTCGAACCGAACAACCTGAACCACGCCCTGCAGGACGACGAACAGGTCGTAGGACGCCTCTCCCGCCTCGAACAGCAACTGCCCGGCGGTCACCGGCTGCTCGGTCCCGAACGCGGAGACTTCCGCGAGCTCCGAGGCGCTCAAGAGGGCCCAGGCTACGGGATCTGAACTTCCGCTCGCGGTGCTCTCCACCGCCTCATGTTAGGCGAGGTAGGCGAGGCTCCTCAGCGTCTCTCGGCCGCCGCGTCACCGGCGAGCTCGCCGAGCAGGGAGCAGCAGTCCATCGTTGTCGAAGATCATCACGGCACGGGGTGCAGGCATGTGGGCGGGCATATTCGCCAACCCGCCTCCTCGGCGTAGCCCGAGGCGCCTGTACTACCCTGGCGGTGATGGCGTACACGACCCTCGCAGGAAGGCAGCAGCTGCTCGACGCACTCGCCGAAGCGGTCGAGGAGCTCGGGTTTGCGCTCGTGGAGCTGGGGGAGGCCTACGAGCAGTTGGACGAGTACGCCGCCGAGCGACTAGAAGAGGGGCTCTTTCGATCCGTGCAGATGGCCTACGGTCGAGCGCAGCGCACGCATTCCGCCTTCGCCGAGCGCTCAGGCCTGCCGCGCCGCACGTTTTCACCGCCATCTCCAGGTGCTCCATCGAGCGGCGCGAAAGGCTTCATCGACAGCGCGATACAGGCGGCCGGCAGGGCGGACAGCGCGCTCGGCGTGCTGCAGGATTCGATGCTGCCCGTCGAGGTCGGCGACGTTGAGCTGCGCGCCGGACTCGCCGAAGTGCGCGAGCTGCTCGGCGGCCTGCCCTCGCATGCGCGCGAGCTCCTACGCACGCTCGGTCGCTAGCCTCCATCCGCTCCGCTCCCCTTCGCTCACTCGCTCGGCGTGACCTCGACGCGATTGTCGAGGTCACGCCATTTGGTCCCCCAGCTCTAGCGCATGCGCGGGTCGATGAAGACGTCGTCGATGCGCGAGGTCCTGCTGACCGCGGTGAAGCGGAACGCCAGGTGGACGGTTTCGCCGGTGATGGCGGTTACCAGCGCCGCGCCGGTGTGGAGGATCGGCGAGGGTTCCCATCTGCTGCCCAGGGCGAGCTGTTTGCCCGCGGAGGCCACGCTTCCCTTGGAGGTCTCGTAGACCACCTGGACGAGAACGGTTGCCGCGGTCCCTTCGCTGCGCGCGAAGAATCTGAAGGTCCGATCGCTCGGTTCAACACAGATGAAGGGCGACTGCGCCGAGGCGCCGGCCGGGAGCGCTAGCGAGAATGCGCCGACTGCGCCCGTGACGCCGTAGGGCTCGCCGCCGGCTGCCAGCCGGGCCCCCCCGGAAAAGGTCCATTCGGACGGCGCCTGTTCGAAGTGGCCGCCCGGTACGAGCGTGTAGAAGCTTTCGTCTCCCCATTTCAGGAACGGCTGGCTCAGCGTTGAGCTCGGGCAGGTGGCGGTGCTTGCCTCTGCCGGAGCGGCCGGGAGACTAAGGGTAAGGATAAGGGTGAGGATGGCGCCGATACCCAGCAGCAGACGGCGGTGCGGCGTCCCCTTGAACATGCGTTGAGATGGGTATGAGAACACAAGAGCCTCCATGCGTGGTGTTCACACTGGCGGCTGAGCTATCTCGTGTTCGAGACCTCTCGCTTTGCGTCCTCGCCTCACGACGAGTTTGCCTTTTGCAGTTCGTTCTAATTCGGCAATCGATCGACCACCATGAAGCATCGAGACACGTAATGGAAGGGGTCTGGACATCTGTCGTAGTGCAAGGCTCAGCTTGTGGGTGATTGTTCCAATAACGGGGATTACTGGCCGTTGGTGTGGATAATTTCCTCCAATATCCCCGCTGTGGGTGTTGTTCAGGTGCCGTTCTGACGATAGGCGGAACAGCCGTCCATGTCCGCTCACGCTTACACGGAATCTGAGCGCGCCCGCGCGTCATTCGCCGCCCGCGCGCAGCGGATGCTCGCCGACGAGCGCCGGGAGGAGCTCCTCGTCGGCGCCGGCTTCATCGTCGTGGCCATCGCGCTTGCCGTGATCGGCGGCGTGGAGGAGAGCTTTTCGCTGCCGATCGCCACGCTGTATGTGCTGGGCATCGCCGTGGCAAGTCAGGTTCGGTTCGATATCGGCAGGGGCAGGGGCTTTACGGTGCCGACACAGGCCGTGTTCGTGCCGATGCTGTTCGCCGTGCCGGTCTCGCTCGTGCCGCTGCTGGTGGCGCTTGCGCTGGCGCTGGGGATGGCGCCGGGAATCCTGAGCCGGAAGGTGCCGATCAGCCGCATATTGACGGTGCCCGGCAACAGCTGGTTCGCGTTGGGGCCGGCGGTCGTGCTGCTGCTCGCGCACGACCGCTATCCGGACGGGCACTGGGGCATCCTGCTGCTTGCGCTGGGCGCGCAGTTCGTCTGCGACTTCGCCGCCAACGCCGTGCGGGAGGGCCTCCTGCACGACATCACGCTGCGCGAGCTCGTTGCTGAGGTTCGTCAGGTCTATGCCATCGACCTGGCGCTGTCCCCGCTCGGGCTGGCCGTCGCGTTCGCCACATCTCCAGTGCAGAGTCAATGGTCGGTGCTGTTGATCGCACCGCTGTTCGGGGTTCTGAGGCAGTTCTCCAAGGAGCGCCGTGCCCGCTTGGAGCAGCTGGTCGAGCTCAACGACGCATACCAGGGGACCGCGCTGCTGCTTGGCGACGTGATCGAGGCCGACGACAGCTATACCGGGGAGCACTGCAAGGGCGTGGTGCGCCTGGCGCTCGATGTCGCCGGGGAGCTGGGGTTGGACGCCGATGAACGGCGCAACGTCGAGTTCGGGGCACTGCTGCACGACGTCGGCAAGATCGCGGTGCCGAAGGAGATCATCAACAAGCCCGGCAAGCTCGACGAGCGCGAGTGGGCGATCATCAAGACGCACACGCTCGAAGGCCAGAAGATGCTCGAGCGCGTCGGTGGCTTCATGCGCGAGGTCGGCGAGATCGTGCGTTCTTCGCATGAGCGCTGGGACGGCGGCGGCTATCCCGATGGTCTGAGCGGTGACGCCATCCCGCTGGAGGCCCGCATCGTCTCGGCCTGCGATGCCTTCAACGCGATGACCACGACCCGCTCCTATCGTCAAGCGATGCCACTGTCAGCCGCGGTCGACGAGCTGATCGACAACGCCGGCGCCCAGTTCGACCCGCGGGTCATCGAGGTGCTCGTGCGGCTGCTGGCTGGGTCGAGCGGCGTCTCCGCCGCTCCGGCCGCTCTGAGCGTTTCGAGCACCCAGGCGAC
>DAIOGX010000055.1:9643-13659 GCA_036744995.1 Solirubrobacteraceae bacterium
CCGCCTAATCGCCTATTTGAATGACGTTCCTACTCCTCGCGGGGGATGTACGGCATGAGCTCGCGGCGGGCGATTGAGAGCTTGTGGACCTCGTCGGGTCCGTCGGCGAGGCGCAGCGTGCGCAGGTGGGCGTAGGCCCAGGCGAGCGTGAAGTCATCGCTGACGCCGGCGCCGCCGTGTACCTGGATGGCCCGGTCGATCACCTTCAGGGCAATGTTGGGAGCGGCCACCTTGATCGCGGCGATCTCGGTGCGGGCGTGGCGGTTGCCGACGGTGTCCATCAGCCAGGCGGCCTTGAGCGTCAGCAGGCGGGCCATCTCGATCTCGATGCGCGACTCGGCGATCCAGTCCTGGATGTTGCCGCGCATGGCAATCGGCTGGCCGAAGGTGGTGCGTGAGACCGCGCGGGCGCACATCGCCTCGAGTGCCCGCTCGGCGGCGCCGATCGCACGCATGCAGTGATGGATGCGCCCGGGGCCGAGGCGCGCTTGGGCGATCATGAAGCCGTCGCCCTCGCCCGCGATCAGGTTCTCCGCTCCGACACGCACGTCGGTGAAGTCGATTTCGGCGTGTCCCTCGTGGTCCTGGTAGCCGAACACCGGCAGTCCGCGCAGGATCTCGACGCCGGGCGTGTCGAGCGGCACGAGGACCATGCTCTGCTGTTTGTGCCGTGGTCCCGGATCGGATCCCCACCCGCCCGTCTTGCCCATCACGATCATGATCCGGCAGTGGGGGTGAAGCGCGCCCGAGATCCACCACTTGCGCCCGTTGAGCACATAGTCGCCGCCGTCGCGCTCGATCCGCAGCGCGATGTTAGTTGCGTCTGAGCTGGCCACATCCGGCTCTGTCATCGCAAACGACGAGCGAATCTCACCCTCGAGTAGAGGCTGAAGCCAGCGCTCCTTCTGGGCGGGAGTCGCGAATTGGTGGAGGACCTCCATGTTGCCGGTATCGGGCGCCGAGCAGTTGCAGGCCTCTGAAGCGATGTGCGAGCGCCCGAGGATCTCCGCCAAAGGCGCGTAGTCGCTGTTGGACAGCCCGGCGCCGTGGTCGGGATCGGGCAGGAACATGTTCCACAGCCCGGCCTCGTGCGCGCGTATCTTTAGCTCCTCCATGATCGGCGGCTGGATATGGATCCCACCCGCCCCGCCGGACTCGCGCAGCTGGCGCTCATAGACCGCCTCCGCGGGGTGGACGTGCTCGACCATGAACGCGGTCAGGCGCTCTTTGAATTCAACACAGCGCTCGCTTGGCTGGAAGTCCATCGGCTCTCCTCCTGGTGGCAATCGGCTTGGGGCCGTAGGATCATCGCCGATGGGCGAGTTGGGCGTCACCATCGAAGAGAGGCAGGAGTCACAATGAGTGAGACAGGGGACAGCTACCGCGCGGCCGGCGTGGATTACGATGCGCTCGACGCGGGCAAGCGGCTGGCGATGGTCAAGGCGCTGTCCACGTCCCCGCTGCTCGCGGCGCGTGGCGGGGAGGCGCTCGACGCCTCGCGCGGGGAGCCTGCGTTCGTGTTCGAGCTCGACGGGCGGACGTTCGCGTTCGTCGTGGAGGGGCTGGGCACGAAGTCGATCGTCGCGCGCCAGGTGCTCGAGCGCCAGGGGATCAACCGGTTCGCCGACGTCGCCTACGACACGGTCGCCGCGATCCTCAACGACCTCTGCTGCGTCGGCGCCCTGCCGCTCGTCGTGAACGCCTATTTCGCGACCGGCGCTTCAGAGTGGTACGGCGAGCCAGAGCGCGCGGCGGCGCTGCTGGAGGGCTGGAGGCAGGCTTGCGCGGACGCGGGCTGCGTGTGGGGCGGCGGCGAGTCCCCGTCGCTGCCGGGGCTGCTCGACGAGCGCGACATCGAGCTGGCGGGCGCCGCTGTCGGCGCGGTGCCCGCCGGGCGCGCCCCGATCCTCGGGTCAGAGCTCCAGGCGGGCGATGAGATCGTGATCGTGGCCTCCAGTGGCTTGCACGCCAACGGGGCCTCGCTGGCCCGGCTCGTCGCTGGGCGCCTCGAGGACGGCTACGCGACCGTGCTTCAGAGCGGGACCACGCTGGGAGAGGCGCTGCTGGAGCCATCGATCATGTACGTCAGCCTGGTGCAGGCGCTGCTGGAGCGGGACGCGCCGCTGACGTACATAAGCCACGTGACCGGCCACGGTCTGCTCAAGCTGATGCGCCCCGCAAAGCCGCTGACCTACCGCATCTCCAAGCTGCCCGAGGCACCCGAGGTGCTGAGCTTCCTGGTGGCACAAGCGGGACTTGACCCGCACGCGGCCCACTCGACGTTCAACATGGGCTCGGGCTATGCCCTCTACTGCGCGCCCGGCGCCGGCGAGGCGATCGTCGAGGTCGCGGCGGGCTTGGGGCTGAGCGCTTTGCTCGCGGGGCGTGTGGAGGAGGGGCCAAGGCAGGTGGTCCTCGAGCCGCTCGGCGTCCACTACGCGGGAGATGAGCTCGAGCTGTCCGCCGGCCAGGCGTGATTTTCGGCCGGCTGATCAGCCGGCCGATCATGATTTCTGCTTCAGATCGATTCCTCGAACGGCACGAGCGGATTCCCGCCGCGGCGGTCTCGGTCGGCTGGCCGTGCGGCCAGCGATGACTGGCTGTGCGGCCAGCCCGCCGCGGGGCGATGCGCTGCAAGTCGCCCACCCGCCGGGCGCTCGAACTTGAACCCGTCGGCCAGGACGGATATGGTTGTCTGAGAAATCGCCGCTAGCTCCCTGGCGCGGGTCGCCGGGGATCTCGATGTCGCCGGACCGGTATGGATCCGGAGCTACCCGGGTCGAAGCGGAGCTGTCCATCAACAGAGGAGAGAGAACTGATGCGCAGAGCATCCACCTGTCTGGCCTTGATCGGCCTTGCCGTCATTGGCCTGTCGGCCACGGCGTCGGCGGCGCCGACGATCACGCTCAAAGCAAGGGCCGTGCCGATCCCGGGCTTCCCGGGCACCGGCAACATTCTCGGCGCGGGCGCTGATCTAAAGACTGAATTCACGATCTCCGGGACCGAATACGGCGGCTTTCCGGCGCCGCTCACCGGGGTTAAATTCTACGGTCCAGCCAGCGCGAAGCTGCATACGCAGGGGTTCGCCACCTGCCCGGAAGCCTCGCTTGAACGAGTGGGGCCCTCGTCGTGCCCGAAGAACTCTCAGGCCGGTCCCAAGGGCAGTGCAAACGGTGTCGTGAGCTTCGGCACCGAACGCGTGTCAGAGACGGTGTCGGTGCAGCCGTTCTTCGCTCCCGGCGGCAATGTGGAGTTCTTTGTGCAGGGCACGACGCCGGTGTCGATCGAAATCCTCTCGAAAGGCAAGGTCATCAACTCCTCCCCGCCGTTCGGCCCGACGGTCCTCGCCGAAGTGCCGCTGGTCGAATCGGTGCCCGGTGCGCTCGACGCGTCGACCAAAGAAATCAACGTCACGACCGGCGCCGCGTACAAGAAGAAAGGCAAGACGATCTCCTACATCACGGTGCCAAAGAAGTGCCCCAAGGGCGGCTTCCCGCTGAAGGCCGTGATGGAATTCGGAAACGTGAGCAACCCCAAGCTCCCGGGTGAAACCGCGGAAGCCGTGTACAAGGCGCCGTGCCCCAAGAAGTAGTGGCAGACGACAGCGGCTGGCGGACGCGTTCTGAGAGCGTGTGAGCCCAGCTGGAGCACAAGCGAGACGGGCGGCCCCAGCACAAGGGGGTCGCCCGCCGCGCTGTTGAACCGCAAGGAAGGATCGGGTTGAGGACGCAGCAGACCGTCGGGAGGAGGAGAGGCGCGGCTGGGATCGCCGGCGCCATCTGCGTGGCCGCGTTGGTGGCGGTCGTGCTGCTGGCGACCTCCGCCGGTGGCTCGAGTGGCGGCTACACAGTCCGCGCGATCTTCGACGACGCCGGCAACATCATCTCCGGCGAGAACGTGATGGTCGACGGCGTGAAGGTCGGGACCGTGGGGTCGGTCACCCCCACACCCGAACAGAAGGCCGCGGTCGTGCTGAACATCGACAACCCCGGTTTCCAGGACTTTCGCGCCGACGC
>DAIOGX010000056.1:0-13631 GCA_036744995.1 Solirubrobacteraceae bacterium
TGGCGAAGCTCGAGTCAGACGGCGAGTTCGCCGAGCAGCTGTTCGTGCACGGCCTCGGCGTGCAGACCGCCGAGGGGCTGGCCGAGTGGCTGCACTACGAGGCGCGCGGGATGCTCGACATCCCCGCCACCCAAGGCCGGCGCTATTCGTGGGGCTACCCCGCGGTGCCCGAGCAGTCAGAGCATTTGAAGGTCGAGCAGCTGCTCGACCTGGCCCAGATCGGGATGAGCATCTCAGACGGCTACGCGCCGATACCCGAGCAATCGACGCTTGCGCTGATCGCCCATCACCCGCAGGCGATCTACTTCGGCACCCGCCAGGGCCGCCTGCTGCCCGACGGCTCGCCCGACGACGTGATCAAGGGCTCTGCCCGCGATCCTTCGCTGTTTGGCGAGCTCGACGACGAGGACCCACCGGAGGGCGCTGTCGAAGCCGAGGACGAGCCGGCGATGGCGGGCGAGACCTCCTAGCTTAGGAATCTTCGCGGGGCGGAGGGCGAAACAGGATCCGCTTGACCTCTGCAGCCGATCCCCCGCCCAGGCGAAGGACGGTCTGAAAGCCCTCCGCTCCCAGCTCGCCCGCATCCAGCGCGCGGCGCAGCTCGTTGAGCACGGGCAGATCCTCCTCGCCGACTTGGTCGCGAGCGGTCTCGAGCAGGATCAGGTGCCGCGGGCGCTTCAGGGCGGAGGCCATGCGTACGAAGCGCTCGCGCTCCTCGGCCTGCAAGGAGTCGGCAGCGATAACTACCGTCTCTCTGCTCTCCAGTCGCTTGAGCACCGCGGCCTGCAGCAGCTCCCGCGCACGCGCCTCCAGCTCCTCGGCGGCGACCCGCCCGGCCAGCAGGCCGCGAACCTTCCCGAGCCACAGCAGCGAGGCGCGATCCTCGATCAGACGCTCCACGAAGCTCTCGCGCTCGGCAGCGGACGCCGAGACGACTATCAGCAGGCTCCCCGGCGAGTAGCGCAGGCGATCCGCCGGCCTCAGCACGTGGCAGTGCACGGTGAGATCCTCCGGGCGGGGCGGCGCGCCGTCCCGGCGGGGCCGATCTGACGACCAGCCGGTCCGCTCGTCGTCTGAGATCTTGACGCTGCGGGTTTCAGGTCGTGTGGACATGTCCCCATCATGCCCTAACCAGGAGCCTCACCCCTTCACGCCCGTCCAGACACAGTCCTCTGGCGCGCCGTGCGCGGCGATCAGCGCCAGCTTGCCCGCCCGATCGAGCGACTTGATCCGCGCCTCCTCACGCCTGGCCGACGACCGATCGGCCATCGGCAGCGCGAACGCGAGCTCAACCGGCAGACGGCTGGCGGTATACCTGCTCGCTTTGCCCATCCGGTGTCTGGCAACGCGTTTCTCCACGTCGATACTCCAGCCCGTGTACAGCGAGCCATCGCGGCAGCGCAGCATGTAGACCCAGGCGTCGGCCATCAGCGTGTCGATACGCCACCCTGGCACACATGCCTGCTTCCGGAGTTACAGATTCTGCCTCGGCCTAAGGTTTGACGCTCGAGGCGGCCGCACCACGACCAACAGCTGAGGCCGGCAGCGGGCCGAGCTTGACCTGCGATGCGTGCATCGTGCGCAGGCGCACTTCTTTCCAGGAGAGGCCCTCATTGACGAGCGCGGGCAGGCCCATGATCAGCGCAGCGACGATCTCGACGAACTGCAGGACAATGCCATAGGCGAGCGCGTCGGGAGTGGAGACGTGGTAGGCGCCAACGAGCACGGTGACACACGCCGCCTGGAAGACGCCTATGTTCGCTGGAGTGGCGGGGATGACCGCGGTGACATTGACAGCGAACAGCACCGCCGCGGCGCCGGCCAGTCCGGCGCGGGTGTCGAGGCCGAGGGCCATCAACAGCAGCCAGCAGGACAGCCATTGCAACGCCCATGCGCCGAGCTGAGTCACGGTGGCAAGGGCGGCGAGGCGCGGGCGGCGAAACACACGCAGACCGTCACGCAGGCGCAGCAGCGAACGGCGCAGACCGGTGAGCGCCGCCTGCAAACGTTGCGAGCGCGAGACAGCAGCAGGCGGGATGAGGACGGGCGCGAGCAGTATGGCCATGAGCGCGGCAAGCGGCGCGAGCGCGATCAGTAGCAACGCACGGTCGCGGTGGCCGTCGAGAACGCTCACGCTGGAGAGCGTGACACCGCCGAGGATGGCGAGCGCGAACAGATTGAGCAGCGTCTGGGAGACCATCGTGCCGAGCACGACCGGCAGCGTCTCCCGTGCACGACCCAAGCGCCGGGCGACGATCAGCGCACGCGAGGGCTCACCCAGACGCGCGGGGAGGGTCGCGGACATGAGCACGCCGATAAACGTGCCCTGCATCGCGTCGCGGCGTTTGGCCTTGCGCCAAGTGGGAGACGCGGAGAGGATGGCGTGCCAGGCGATCGCGCGAACGAACATCGCCAAGCACATCAGAGCGAGCCCAGCGGCGAGCAGGCCGGGCTTGGAGGCAACAAGGGAGGCGACGACGCGGGCGACGCCAACGCGCTGCAGCGCCAGCGCGGCGAGAGCCGCGCCCGCGAACGAACTCGTGACGACCGCCGCGCGGCGCAGCGTTCGCAGACGCCCGGGAACACCGGCCGTCACTCCGACCGCGCCCTGCTCCAGGCTGCCCAGCCGCTCGGCGGGAATGCGCGGGAGCAGGTCAGCGGGCGCGAGGCCATGGCGCACCGCCAAGCGTCCCAGCTGCGTGACGGGGCGCCCGACTGCGAGAGCCCGCTCATAGCACTCGACCACCTCGGCGGCGACGGATGGCCAGGCGAAGTGCTCGGCGCGCGCGCGCGCGGCGAGCGCCATCTGCGCGCGTAGGCGCTCATCGAGCGCAAGCCGGCGCAGAGACTCAGCGAGCGCGAGCGCGTCACCGGGGGGCGTGAGCAGACCATCGAGACCGTCGCGCAAGACGTCCCGGTAGCCAGGGATGTCCGAGGCGACGACTGGCGTGGCGGCGGCGAACGCCTCGGTGAGGACCATGCCGAAGCTCTCACCATGCAGCGAGGGCGCACACAGTATCTCGGCGCGCGCGAGCTCTGAGAGCTTGCGTTGCTCGGAGACCTTGCCGAGCGCGACCACCCCACGATCGTCGAGCATCATATGGGCGACCTCCTCGGTGGATGCGCCGACGAGCGTAAGCGTCGCGGGGACGTGCTCGCGCAGCGCCTCGAACGCACGCAGCAGGACCGGCAGGCCCTTGCGTTCGACGGCCTGCCCGATGAACAGGATGCGCAGCGGGGCCGGCCGATCCCCGAGCGGTGAGTCGGCCGAGTCGGCGGCGTGATCGATCGGGGCGGCGAGGATCGGGAAAGCGTCCTCCTGCACGCCTTGAGATGCTTCACGCCGTGAGACGCAAACGGGCGCAGAGGTGCCCAGAAGGTGAACGCCGTTGGGGATGATGCGGTAGCGCCCGCCGTAGAAGCGCCGGGCGGTCCAGGCGGCCGCCTCCGAGACGGCGATACGCACTCCTAGACGGTTCATCCGCCGGCGGCCGCCCAGCGGGACGGCCGCGAAGCCGTTGGTGAGGACGTTCTCGGAGTAGGTGTGGAAAGTGCCGACGAGCGGCAGTTCCCCTGCCGAGCAGAGTGCGTCCCAGCCGACAATCGGCACGATCGGCTCGTGGATATGTACGACGTCGTAGCCACCTTGGCGTAGCTCACGGCGCAGAGCGAAGACGGCATGCGGGGTCAGCGCCATGTTCGAGACGGCGCCGTTGGCGGGTAGCCCGACGGTGCGGCCGAGCGAGACGAACCCACCGGGTGGCTCCATACGTTGCGGCTGGGCGCCCCGGTGCAGTCGACGGGAGAGCGCATCGTCGGGATCGAACGGCGCGAGGATGCGCGCATCGTGACCACTCGCCACAAGCTCACGGGAGAGCGCTTCGATGTGGCGCGTAACGCCACCCGGATACGTCCATGAGTACGGCGACAGCAGCGCGATCCTCACGGGTCAAACTGTATCCGCTGCACAGGCCGGCCCGATGGACAATCTCTGACTGACCGGATTCGACTGCTTTGCTGGTGCGATAATCGACGTGTGAGCCAGCGGCATTTCGTCAAGTACACGTTCCTCAAGCTCGACGCCGCGTGGCGGCGACTCGAGGATGAGCGCCGCAAGCAGGACAAGCGCGAGCTGATGGCCGCGTGCGAGGACTTCGCCGACGGACACCTGCTGCAGGCGTTCTCGCTTGTCGGCACGCGCGGGGACGCCGAGCTGCTGCTTATCTCAGAGGCGGAGAACCTCGACCGCATCCACGAGTTCCATGTCGTGCTGGCACAGAGCGGGCTGATGAAGTGGGCGCAGATTCCGTATTCGTTCCTGGGGATGAGAAAGAGCTCGGAGTACTCCGAGGACGAGCGCATTGCGCCGCGCGGGTTCCGCGGCAAGTACGTATTCGTGTACCCGTTTGTGAAGGCGCGCGAGTGGTACGCCCTACCAGCGGACGAGCGCTGGAGAATCATGCAGGGACACATTGAGGTCGGCCGCGAATACCCGGGCGTCGACAACCACACGACGTACTCGTTCGGTCTGGACGACCAGGAGTTCGTGGTCGCATTCGACACCGACGACGTCGGCACGTTCCTCGACCTCGTCCAGCGCCTGCGCACGACCGAGGCGTCGAGGTACACCGTGCGCGACACACCGAGCTTCACGTGCTTGGCGATGTCACTAGAGCGCGCGCTGAACGCGCTCGACGGCGAGCCGGTCACGTTAGAGGCGCTACCTACTGCCTAAGGGCCGCGCTCACCTGCGCCGGGTGGACCCGGTGCTTGCCGAGGTCATCGACGCGGTCGGCGCCCTGCCCGACCCGCGCAGCGGACGCCCAGACCGCGATGACCACTACGGCGCGCTCGTGCGCGCAATCACCGGCCAGCAGCTGTCGGTCAGCGCGGCGCGCGCAATCTACGGGCGGCTGACTGCTCGCTTCGGTGATCGCCCGCCCGCGCCGCAAGAGATCTTGGCCGACGAGCCCGAAGAGCTGCGCGCCGCGGCGGGCCTGTCGCGCGCGAAGGTGAGCTATCTGAGGTCGCTCGCCGAGCACGTCCTCTCGGGCGAGCTGGAGCTCGCGCGCCTGGACGAGCTGGGAGACGAGGAGGTTGTCGCCGAGCTGGTCGCCGTCAAGGGGTTGGGCCTGTGGACCGCGCAGATGTTCCTGATGTTCCAGCTCGAGCGCCCCGACGTGCTGCCGGTAGGCGACCTGGGCATCCGTCGAGCGATCGAACGCGCCTACTCGCTGGAAGAGCTCCCGGACCCGGAGACGATGGAGCGATTGGCTGAGCGGTGGCGCCCCTACCGCACACTCGCCTGCCGCTATCTATGGCGCTCGCTGCAGAACGAACCGGGGTAGGTCCACGCCTCGAGAATCAGCACAGCAATCGTAATCTGGCGCTGACCGCTGCCGCCAGCAGCCGGGGCGCGGGGCGACCTCAGACTGCCGAAACTTGCTCTTCCTCCGCGACCCGGAACGAGGAGCCACAGCCGCAGGCGGCCACGACGTTGGGGTTTGACACCTTGAAGCCCGCGCCCTGCAGGCTCTCCTCATAATCGATCATCGAGCCGCTCACAAATGGCAGGCTCTCGTTGTCCACGAGCAGCTTTAGCCCGTGGCTCTCGAACACAGCGTCCTCCGGACGCTGCTCGTCGAACGCCAGCTGGTACTGGAAACCCGAGCAGCCGCCGCCGCGCACACCCACACGCAGGCCGGCCATGCTGACATCGGCCTCCTGGGAGGCGAGAAACTCGTGAACCTTCTCCGCACCCTTGTCGCTGATCGTGATCATTGCTCTACTCCTATGGACGGCTTCAAGACTTTCCAAAGTATAGCGCCCCGCGGTGTTCTAACCTTGAAGCCGGAATGCCCAAGGCAGAGGACATCAAGCAGCGCATTGAGGCCGCCATCCCGGGGGCGCAGGCCGAGGTGGAGGACTACACCGGTGGAGGCGACCACTTCAGCGCGACCGTCACCGCCCAGGCGTTTGAAGGATGCAGCCGCATCGAACAGCATCGTCTCGTGTACGACGTCTTCGGCGCGGAGATCGGCGGCGCGATCCACGCATTGTCGCTGAAGACGCAGGTCCCGTCGAAGGTCCCCCAGACCAACTGAGAGAACCAGGAGATTGCCATCATGTCCGCCAGCCAGCCCGATTCGCTTCCCATGCTCACGACCGAGCCAAGCCCCGATCTCGTGTCCAGCGACGCCGGCGAGTCCAACCCGCTCCGCGACGCGATCGCCGAGGCGATCTCAGAGCACAAGGTGATCCTGTTCATGAAGGGCACCCCCGAGGCGCCCGCCTGCGGCTTCTCCGCGCGCACGGTGGCCACCTTGCAGGAGCTGGATGTGCCATTCGCCGCCGTCGATGTCCTGCCTGACCCCCGCATCCGCCAGGAGCTCTCAGCGATTTCGAGCTGGCCCACGATCCCTCAGTTGTTCGCGAACGGCGAGCTGGTCGGGGGCTGCGACATCGTGATTGAGATGTACGAGTCCGGAGAGCTCGCACAGGCGTTGCTGTAGCGTCCCGCGCCGGATGCCCTCCGTCGCGGTTGCCACCGACAGCACGCACTACCTGCCACGCGCGCTCGCGGATGAGGAAGGCATCCATCAAGTCAGCCTGTACGTGGGCTGGAAGGGGGCACCCGAGCGCGAGCTCGAGATGGACGGCTTCGACAGCTTCTACAAGCGATTGGGAACAGATCCGGAGCTGCCCACCACCTCACAGCCCTCGATCGGGGACTTCCTCGCCGTGTGGGAGCCGCTGATCGAGGCTGGACAGGATGTGGTCTCGATCCACCTCGCCGGTGGGATCTCCGGCACCTGCGAGGCGGCCCATCAAGCTCACGGACTACTCACAGAGCGCGGGTTGGGCGACCGGGTGGAGGTGATCGACGGCGAAACCGCCTGCGGCGGAACCGGCCTGCTGGTGCTGGCTGCCATCGCGGCCGCACGCGCGGGCGAGGAAAAAGACGCTGTCGTCGAGCGTGCGCGCGCGACGCGCAAGGCACTGAAAATCTGGTTCTGCCTCGACACCCTGGAGTACCTGCGGCGCGGCGGGCGCGTCGGCAAGGCCCAGGCGTGGCTGGGTGGGACGCTGAGGATCAAGCCAATCCTGTCGCTCGAGTATGAGATCGTGCCCGTCGAGCGTGTGCGCACGGCCGGGCGGGCGTTCGAGCGCATGGTCGCCTACGCGCGTGAGCTCCACGACAGCGGGGCCGACGGCTGGGTTGTGCAGCATATTCAGGCAACTGAGCAAGCCGAGCGCCTGATCGAGCGCTGCCGCGAGATCTTCGACTCAGAGCCCGTATTCACCTCTGAGGTCGGACCCGTGATCGGCACCTACACCGGCCCTGGCCTGATCGGGGTTGGGGCGATTCCGCGAACGCTGCTGACTTCTTGATCAGCGCCGGCGACGGCGCAGCAGACGTCTACCGATCACGAGGCCTACGACCGCGACCACGATCATCACCTCACGCTGGTGGCGCTCCACATGTCCACGCCAGTCGGTGAGGTGCGAAACCTCGCCGCGCAGGCGATCCATCGAGACCGCGAGCTCCATGCGATTGCTCTCGATCGAGCTGCGAATCTCGGCTGGCGAGCGTTGCGCCATCAGCTCTTCTCCTGTTTGTCGGCGTCGGTGTTCTCGCGCAAGCCGGCTGGGCTGCTCATCGCGTGCCTGCCCGAGTCCGCGTCCGAGCCGGCGCTCACCGTCTCGCGAATCTTGCGTGCCTCCTCAATCGCCATGCTCGGCACCGGCGGAGAGCCTTTTTTGACCGCTCTGGCAGCGATCAGGCCGGCGAGAACCCCCAGCACGAGCAGGATCACGGCCATTGCGAAGAAGCCCCAGAAGAACGTCCAGTCGTTGCCGGGGAGGAAGTAGTAGAGCAGCCACGCGCAACCGACGAGCGCGAACACAAGAGCCATCACGAAGAAGATCCCGGCGGCCACGCCGACCACAGCGCCCTTGACAAGCTTGGTTGCCTTCTCGGTGACCTCAGCCTTGGCCAGCTCGATCTCCTCGTGAATCAGCAGCGTGGCGCGCTCTGAAACCTCGGCGATCGCTGTCGCGATGTTCTGGGGCGGATCACGGCGGGGATCGCCGGGCGGCGGTGGGAACGCCTCGCTCACTCGGGCGGCTCCTCGTCGAACACGCGCCGCCACGCCAGCCCCGCGAGTCGCTGGGCGACGATGCTCGACAGCGCGGTGGCCGCCGCCATCAAGCCCGACCACATCAATCGCTTGGCCATCTCGTTCTCCCTCATCGCGTGCGTCAGTCTATTCCCCACGGAGGTCGCATCCAATCGTCGCGGCACAGCGGCGCGCCCGACGGCACGAGCTCAACCGACGCTCGCCTCGCCGACGGCGCGCTGCTGGAGGCCCCCGCACACGGTCTCGACGACCAGCCACTTGGCCCGCTCGAAGTGCTCCTCATCCTGAGGCAGCAGGCCGAAGATCCAGCCCGTCAGCAATTGCTCGATCGCACCGTAGAACGCCATCGCGGCGAACCGCGCTTCGATTTCCGCCTTGAATATGCCTTCCTCCTGGGCCTTGACGACGATTCCCCCGATCAGCTCATACGCCTCGCGGATCTGGCCGAGGTGAGTCTGCCCGAACGAGTTCGCCGCGCGCGTGACCTCGACGATGATCACCTTCATCAAGTCCGGGTCGTGGCGGTAGCTGTCGACGATGAACGAAGCGATCGCACCCAGCTTCTCGCGCACCGGGATCGGCTGGGCATCGACCTCGCGGATCAGCTCGAGCATCACGTTCCAGCGCTCGAGGAACAGCGTGTCGAGCACCTCGTCCTTGGAGGCGAAATAGTGATAGACCAGTCCGTAGGCCACCCCCGCCTCGTCGGCGATGTCTGAGACCCGGCAGGCGTGGAAGCCCTGGCGCGCGAACACGCGCACCGCCGCGTCGAGGATCACGCGGCGCTTGTCCTGCGTCGCCTTGGCGCGAGGAACCGAAGATCGGCTAGCACTCACGCGTGCGTCTCCTCGGGCCAGCGGTAGGCGCAAGGACGACGATTGGTGAGCGCCGGCAGCTGCGCACGGATTTGCAGCTGGCGCTCGAGATCGAGCTCGGCAACGATGTAGCCCTCACAGTCGGGCGCCTGGGCCAACACGACGCCCCAGGGATCGACGATCATCGAGCGACCACCGGAGCGGAGACCTCCCGGATGGGGACCGACCTGGTTGGCCGCGATCATAAATGCCTGGTTCTCGATCGCGCGCGCCTTCACCAGTGTGTCCCAATGGTCGCGGGTCGTGGGCAGCGTAAACGCCGCCGGCAGCGCGATCACGCGCGCACCGCGCACCGCGAGTATCCGGTACAGCTCGGGAAAGCGCAGGTCGTAACAGATCGACATACCCAGCTCGACGCCATCGGCGGTCTGGCTGAGAACGATCTCTTCGCCCGGCTCCTCTACGTCTGACTCGCGGTAGGTCTTCCCGTCGATCTCGACGTCGAACATGTGCAGCTTGCGGTACACCGCCTTGACTTCACCCTGCGGGTCGACGTGCACGGAAGTGTTCGCGAGCTTCTCCTGACCTTGAACGCACTCGACGATCGAGCCAGCCACAAGGTCGACACCCAACTCGCGCGCGGTCGCGCGCGCCCACGCGATCGCCGGTCCGTCGGTCGAACAGCTCAGCTCCTCGGCTCCGGCGCGCAGATCCTCGGCGAAGCCGATGACCGTCCACTTCTCAGGGAGTACGATCAACTTCGCGCCGTCCGCCGCCGCGGCGCGAGTGAAGCGATCGGCTGCCTGTAGATTCGCGCTGCGATCGGCGGTGGAGTTGAGCTGGACTGCCGCGACCTTCAAAAGCGCATCTCCTCCCACAGGCATCCACCCGCAGCCCCGCGGGCATTCCATCTACAGAATAGATTGACTAGTCAGTCAACATCTTCAAGGATAGCGCCCGGCCGAGCAGAAATGACCGCCGGCGGCCCTCGGCCTTTCGATCCGATGAGGCTGTTCCAGGGCGGTCGTCCGCTCAAGCGCTGGCGCTATGTCGGCGTGTTCTGCGAGGAGCTGATGGCATGCGCCGCGCTCGTGCAAGTAGGTCCGGCCAGGCAGTCCTTCTGGGCCGTCTTCACGCGCGGGGACGGCCGCCTGCGTGAGCGCACCCGTCTGCTCCCGCGCCGCGGTGCAATCGAGCTCGTCCACGGGCAACCGCAGCGGACGCGTGACGGAGACCTCGAATCTGAACCCGGCCGTATGCGTGTGCGCGATGGCGGCATTCTGCTCGATCTCACACTGGAAGAGGACGAGGGCATCGAAGCCCTCTGTCCGCACGGGCGAAGCCACGTGTGGACCCGCAAGCAGGCGGGCGTCGCCGCGCGTGGCATGCTCGCGATCGACGGCGACCCACCCCGGGAGATCCAAGCGAGGGCGGTGATCGACGACACTGCCGGCTACCACGCCCGCCACACCGAGTGGTGGTGGACCGCTGGAGTGGGCGCCGCTCCCGACGGAACGCCGCTGGCCTGGAACCTCGTCGCCGGCGTCAACGACCCTCCCACCGGCTCCGAGCGCGCGATATGGGTCGCCGGGAAGCCGCACGAGACCGCTCCGGTCAGCTTCGCGGGCGATCTTTCTCAGATCCGTGCCGAGGATGGCTCAGAGCTCAGCTTTACTCCCGAGGCCGAGCGTCGCCGTAAGGAGAACCTGCTGATCGTGCGCAGCGACTACCGGGCGCCCTTCGGTCGCTTCTCGGGCACGCTCCCCGGCCACATCGAGCTGGCACACGGCCTCGGGGTCAGCGAGCACCACCGCGCGCACTGGTAGTTACCGCTTGCGCTGCCGGCGCAGCTCCGCCAGGAGCAGCTTGGAGTGCATCGAGCCGATCAGCTCGCGCAGCGGTTCCACACCGGCCGCGACGATCTGAAGGGCCCGCTCGACCTCGACCTCACCCGCCAGCCGGTCGAGCAGCGCACGCACCTCCTCCTGCACGAGCGGCTCCAGCGCCTCGCGGTAGCGCAGCGTGTCGTACACCGTGAAGCCCAGCGCCTCCTCGTAACCCCCCGCGCGAAAGCTTGCGATCGCCTCGATGATCTTTACGTCGTCCTGCTCGTACCCGCTGCGGTTGGGAGTCAGTACACCGATCTCCGCCAGGCGCTCCAGCACGTTGCGCGGAATCTCGTAGCGCTCGCGCACCTCCTTCGCCGAGGTGCGGCCACGCTCCTCCGCGCCCGCGAGTGCCCGCTCGAGAATGCGATCCTCCAGCTCGACCAGCGCGCGCACGTGCTCCGGATCCTCCTCCAGCACCACCCGGATCATGCGCAGCGGCATGAACCGCTCCTCCTGCAGCTGCTTGATCAATGCGATCCGCTCCACCAGCTCCGGCGAGTAGTAAGCCATGTTGCGACTCGTCCTGACGATCCCCTCCTCCCCGCCGAGCAACCCCTCGCGCAGGTAATGCCTAATCGTTCCAGCGCTCACGCCCGAGCGCTCGGCCAGCTCACTGATCTTCAACAGCGGCCGGTCACCCGAGGCCGGAGAGCAGGGCCGATCGCGCGAACCCTCCGTAGCGCCGCGTACCGTCGTGCCCATGTTCCGCTTCGGCCTGCGCCTACACCCGGAACGTCGGGGCGGCTAGGGATCCATTCGTCGTCTCGGCCGGGTCGGCGGGGTGGGTGGGGTGGGTGGGACCCACAACAACGCCCGCTTGCAGCAGCTCGGCCACCTCGGCCTCGCTGTAGCCGGCCGCACGCAGCACCTCCTCGGTGTGCTCGCCCAGCGCCGGGCCCGGCAGCCGCCCGGGCTCGCCAGGGGTGCGCCCGAGCTTGACCGGAATTCCCAGCTGGCGCACGGGCCGCTGCACACCCGGCTGCTCTATCTCGACGACCATCTCGCGCTCCCGCACCAGCTCCGAGGAGAGCGCCTCATCCAGCTCCAGCACAGGCTCCAGGCAGCAGTCGTGCTTGCGCGCGAACGCCTCCCAATCGGCGCGACCGCGCGTCTTGAAGATCGCTTGCACCTCCACGTGCGCCTCGGACCCGGGGCGCTCGAACTGCTTGGCGATGAGCTCCTCACGACCAACGCCTCGACACCATGCCTGCCAGAACTTCGGCTCGAGCGCGCCCAGCGTCATCCAACCGTCGGCGCACTCGTATGGCCGGTAGCAGATCAGCGACCCGGCTAGTGGCAGATCGCCCCGACGCGGCACTGTGTCGTCGGCGAAGTATCCCGCCGCGACCATCGCCAGCCACGACAGCGCGCCGTCGGCCATCGACACGTCGACGACCTGTCCCTCGCCCGAGCCCACACGCTCCGACCGGCCATCGCGGGCGGGAGCTCCATCGCGCTCGTGCAGCGCCGCCATGATCCCGAACGCCGCCATCAGCGCACCGCCGCCCAGATCCGCGATCTGGCCCGCCGATTGAATGGGACCCCCAGCCACCTCGCCCGTCAGGCCCAGCAACCCGACGAGGCCGAGGTAGTTCATGTCGTGACCCGACGCGGCGCGCTTGGGGCCGCTCTGGCCGTAGCCCGAGATCGCGCAGTACACGAGACCCGGGTTCTCCTCGCGCATTCGCTCATACCCAACGCCCAGCCGGTCGAGCACCCCGGGGCGGAACGACTCGAGCACTACGTCGTATTCGCGCACGAGCCGCAGTAACGCCTCACGCCCGCGCTCATGCTTGAGGTCGAGGCGGATCGAGCGCTTGTTGCGATTGAGCGACAGGAACAACGCCGACTTCGTGCTGTCGTGCGCGCCCTCGTAATACGGCGGCGACCAGCGGATGTAGTCGCCCATACCGGTGTCCTCGACCTTCAGCACGTCCGCGCCGAAGTCGGCCAGCAGCAGCGAGCAGAACCCGCCCGGCAGCAGGCGGGAGAGGTCGAGCACCTTGATGCCCTCCAGCGGCAGGCTCACGCGGGACTCCCGGCGCGCTGAGCGATCGACAGCATCGCCCGTGCCTCGGCGACCGTCGCCGGACGGCGCCCCATATCTTCGGTCATCTGCCTGGCCTTGGCGATCAGCTCACCGTTGGACTTCGCCATCTCGCCGCCCGGTAGATATAGATTGTCCTCCAGCCCGACCCTGATCGAGCCCCCGAGCGTGAGCGCCGCCGCCACGAGCATCCACTGCTCGCGCGAGATCCCGATCACACCCCAGTGTGAGCCCGCTGGAATGTTCTCGACCATCGCCGCCAAGTTGCGCGCGCTTGCCGGGATACCCCCGACAACGCCCATCACGCAGTCGACGTGCAGCGGAGTCTTCAGCACACTCATGTCGATCAGCGGCGCGAGGCTGCCGACGTGACCGATGTCAAAGCACTCGTGCTCGGGTTTGATTCCCAGCTCGTTCATCGCCTCCAACAGCTCGATGATCTCCTCGAACGGGTTCGCGAACACCATCTTGAACACGAACTCTTTCCTCGACTTCGAGTACTTCGCGTAGTTCATCGAACCCATGTTCAACGCCGCCACTTCCGGGCGACAGGCGCGCAGGTAGGCCACGCGCTTCTCGACCGGAACCCCGATCGTGCCCGTCGAAAAGTTCACGATCACCTCGTCGCCGACCTCCCCGCGAATCGCCTCTGAGATCGCTTTGAAGTCCTCCACCTCATAGCTCGGCGTCCCGTCCGGTTTGCGCGCGTGGATGTGGATCATCACGCCACCCTCGTCCA
>DAIOGX010000057.1:0-13406 GCA_036744995.1 Solirubrobacteraceae bacterium
GTGAAAAAGTGTGGCGGCGGCGCCTTTGCCGGCGGTGGCGGCGCGCGCGTCAGCAGCCCCGCGTTCAAACAGGCGCTCGTGAAGTTCGCTGCGTGCATGCGCGAAAACGGCGTGAACATCCCGGCGCCGAACACCTCGGGCAAAGGCCCGATCTTCAACACCAAGGGCCTGAACACCGCGAGCCCTCAGTTCAGGGCGGCCGAGACGAAGTGCCGCGGCGATCTGCAGAGCGCCTTCCGGCGCGGCTCTCCCGCCGGCGGACCGCCCCCAGCGGGAGGCCCCGGCCCGGGCGGCGCGCCGCCAGCAGGCGCCGGCGGCTGACTGACTGACTACCCGAAGGGGTGACTGACTTCCCGGGCCGGGGCTACTTTGACGACGCGGCCCGGGGAGGCGTGGAGCTGTTGGAGTCCGAGATCGCCGAAGAGCTCGGCTTGGCCCTCACGGTCGGTACCGGTAGGGCGGCGATGCGCATGATCAACCGGTCCCACTGCGCCGCGCTCAGGTCGCTGCTCACCTCCAACGGTGAGGGGGCGGTCTGGCCAGGGCCGGCCGAGTGGGCGACCACGGCCGTCGTCGCGCTGGACTTCTGCGCGGGCAGGCGCTTGGATGCCTGGGAGAAGCCGATCTCGATGTAGTCGCCGTGATCGCGGCGCGCGAGCGTACTCGGAGCGCCGGGGTAGCGCATCAGGCTGACGATCTGATTGGGGACGAATTCGCCCTGCAGCGTGAGCAGCGCGCGGATCGTGGTGTCGGTGATCGACCCCGCACCCTGGTGGCCGGCGACCGGGACGCCGTTGATCTCCGTGATGGCGACCGCGTCGCCGATGTGACCCTCGGGCACGTAGCCCGAGACCGCATAGGCACCGTCGCCGCAGCGCAGCGTGCCGACGGTCGGCTCGAGGCCACTACGCGAGAGGAACGCCAGCACCGCCAAGGCGCGCTTGTCGATCGCACCGGCGGCAACTTCGTGGCGGGAGCAGGCCGGCAAGGTGATGCCGGGGTCGGACAGGATCTCGCGCTCGAGCTGGATCTTGCTCAGCAGGAAGACCCCACTTGCGGTCGCGCCGACCAGGTCCGACTCCCCTTTCGCTCCCCGGGGGTGCAGCGCCACGTCGAGCTGCTTCCAGTTCTCGAGGATCGAGCGCGGATCGATCGTGCTGGCATCGCCAGCGGGCTGGATCGCAAAGAGCAGGTGGCCGTCCTTCGCCCTCGGCGGCATGCTCACACGCCCGAGCACGGTGCCCCGAGCGACGACCGACCCGCGCCGCAACGGCAGCTGACGGCCGGCGCTTGAATGCGGAGAAGCGTCGCGCGTGGCACGCGCGACGGCCGCGAGCGCATCGGGGTTGCCGGGATGGGCGAACAGGCGCACTTTGCCTGTGCCGGATGGCGTCGATTCGGCGGAAGCGGATGTCGATTCGCCCGCAGCGGGCGCGGATTCGGCCGAGCTCGCGGGAGCGGAGGCCTTATCGCCGCTGGCCGAAGCGCCCAGCCCAGGCGCCCCCTTGGCGCCCGTGGTGCCCTGGCCGGCATGGGGCTTCTCGACGGATGTCTTCACGCGCAGGGTGAGAGGCAGCTGACGGCCCGCGCTCGCGGCCTGTGAGGGCGCGGGGGCGCCGCCCGTCGCGGCTTCGGTGTCAGCGGCGCCCTTCGCCGTGACACCGGCCGTGCGCGGCGCCTTGGGCAGACGGTAACTCGGGGCGATGCTGCCGAGGCCCGCATAGGTGAACACGTCGCCGTAGACATCTCGCAGGATCACGTACTTGCCGAGCTTGTGAGAGTCTCCGAGCCGGACGATGCGACCGTCCTGTACGGCCACCACGACGGCGTTCCGAGCGCTCAGCAGATCGACGAACTGCAGTAGTGCTCGGGCGTGTGCATCGGTCGCGGCGGCGGCTACGGCCGCCGGCGCTGGAGGAGCGGAGGAGCCGGGGACCGCCCTCGCGGCAGCGGGCTTAGCCGCCGCGCCGCTCAGAGCGCTCGCGGCACCGGCTGATTCCAGGGCGGCCGACCCGGCGGACGCCGCGCTGTGAGCAGCCGTGGCGTTGGCGGTTGCACTCGAAGATGGGATGCCCGACAGGAGCTCATCCCACGCCACCCGCTTCCCCGTCACGGGCAGGCGCCCATCCGTGAGGCCGGTGAGCGTCGCGATCACCGACTGGGGGTAGGAGGAGATCAGCTTCGCCCGCAGCAGCACCGAGTCGGCGTATTCGGTGGAGTGGTTGTAGGCGAGGATCGCCGTGCGCAGATCCTTCTGAGCCCCCGCGGCGCGCAGGTAGCGGGCGGCGGCGAAGATCGCGTCCACCGGGTTGTACGGGTCCGCGTAGCCGGCGTCCAGCGCATCCACGCCGTATTGCAGCCAGGTCGCGGGCATGAACTGCATCCACCCCACCGCGCCGGCCGTGGATACCGACTGGTCGGTGCCGTAGTCGGTCTCGATTTCGTTGATCGCGGCAAGGATCTGCCAGGGCACGCCGTACTGGACGGCGGCCGCCTGGTAGATCGGCAGCAGGAACAGCGGGATACGGTAGAAGGAGAGCGCCTGCACGGATACCGCCGCGGAGTTGAGCTCCGCCGCCAGTGCCCCAGCCTGATCGGCCACAACCTGCGGCGCCGCCGCCACGCCGTTTGGTCCGGACGCGACACCGACTTTCGGCGCGTTCGCGCCACCGGTGCTCGGCTGGGCGCTTGGAGGCTGGCCGTGAGTGGCGGAGAGGTTGCGGTTCGCCGTGCTCGGCGTCGTCTTCTGCTTACGTTCCCTCACCACCACGGTGGGCACTTCCATGACAGTGGGGGCCGGGGCTCCCACTGGGGCCGGGGTGCTGCCCTCAGAGCCGGTCGTGGTCGTCACAGGCGTCGTCGCGGGCGTAGTCGATGTGCTCGTCGTGGGCTGGCCGGAGCCCGTTTCCTGTGCGCCTGAGCCCTGGGCGGAAGAGTCCGAAGCGGTGACGGGTGGCGAGGAGCCGTCCGTCGACGTCGGCGAGCCCGCGGGCGCTTCGGCGGCGAACGCCCCGCCGGAGAGAGGTCCGCCGAGGCTGGCCGCGGTCAGCCCACCCCCGGCAAGCGCGGACAGCGTCGCGCGCCACACCTTGCGACGCGGGCTGGTCATCGGCAGTCTGCGCCGAGATTGGTCATCTTGCGGTAGTCCCATGATCGTGGTCGGCGTGGCTAACCCACGATCGCGGGATAGGCCCACCGAGATTCATATCGGCAGGCAAGCACAATCCCGTAAAGGATTCGTAATCGCGCCCGCTGAGAGGTAGATGCACGTCCATTGCAGGCAGAGCGGCCAGACCGTACCGATGCCCAAGGCGGAACCCCCCACGCTGGCCGAATTTTGTCCCCGCTGGCCTGATTTTGCTGGGGTTTTGTGATGTACACGCACCTTTTGGCATCCACGCACCCGATCGGTGGATCCGTCTCGGATCGGGTGTTTGCGGGCAGAACCGGGGATGCCGGAAACACGGACACTGGCGGCCTTTTCGCGGGCGCGGGCGATCCTCCTGCCGGCGACCGTTTGTGTCGAACCGCTCTATTCTCCCGACGCGAGGGTTATAGGTCTTGAAGATTGAGATCTAGAAGATTGCTGGCCTGAAAGCATCCGGCGGGTACTGAGAGGAGTGGGGAGAGCCATGAAGATGTCCAGAATGAGGATCCTTCGGATCCTGACAGCGGCGCTGCTTGGCTGCGCGTTTCTGCTGAGCGCCGCGATCGCGCAGGCGGAAGAGACCGTGAAGATCACCTCGGCGGGCTTCAAGCCCGACTTGCTCGGCGTGCCAACGAACGTTTTCGGCAGCGCGACGATCGGCTCGACGAACTTGCCGGTCCCCTCGCCGATCACCCACATCAACGTGATGGGCCCCGCCGGGCTGACGTTGAACCTGGAAGGCACCGGGACGTGCACCGAAGCGGTCCTGCTGAACGTCGGCCCGAGGGGATGCCCAGCCGACTCGAAGGCCGGGTTCGGCGGCGGCGAGGGAGCGTATGAAATCGCCAAAGAAATCATCAACGAGGCATACACGGTCGACTTCTTCCTCGCCGACAACAAGCCGGGCCACGTCGAGCTCTTGATCTACCTGGAAGGCTCGACCCCGGTCTCGATCCAGCTCGTATTCACGGCGCCGGTGATTCAGTTCCCCAAGCCATATGGGCTCGGCTTCAGCCTCAATGTGCCGCTGATCAAAGTCCTCCCCGAAGCATCCGATGCCTCGGCGATCACCGCCTTCTTCACGGCCGGCGCGAAAAACGTCGCCTACTTCAAGAGGGTCCATGGCAAGAGGAAGCTGTTCCACGTGAAGGGCATCATCACCCCCAAAACCTGTCCGCGTGGGGGCTGGCCGGCAGCTTCTGAATTCAGCTTCGAGGACGGCTCGATCGTCAAAAGCGCGGTCAAGATCCCCTGCCCGAAGAAGACGAAGAGGAAGTGACCCTCCGACGCGCGGCGATCGCGCTGGCGGCGCTGACAGCCTGCTGCGGTGGCGCCGCCACGCCGGCGTTCGCGCAGCCAGAAACCAGCGCCAGCATGCGCCCGACGTTCTTTCCGGACCGGCTCGGCGCGAGCACGGCCTTCACGCTCTCGCTCAGATTCTCTGGCGGCGTAGAAGGGGTCCCGGCGCCGCTGAGCCAAGCGGTCGTACGCCTGCCCGCCGGCCTGGTAATCAATCTGCGTGGCGTCAGCATCTGTGGAAAGGCACAGCTCGAGCGCAGGGGCGCCTCAGGTTGCCCGTCCGGGTCGCTCATCGGGCGTGGCCACGCGCTGCTCGAGGTGCACGCCGGCTCGCTGACGAACCCTGAGGAAGCCACCGTGTCGGTCTTCCGCGCTCAGAACCATGGAGCTCTGCCGGCGTTCGAGATCTTTGGCCAGGGCGAAACGCCGCTCGATGAGAGCACGATCAGCACGGCTGTGCTCGGAGGAGGCAGCGCTCCGTACGGCTTGAAGCTGACGGTGTCTGTCCCCCCCATACCGACGCTGGTCTTCGAGCCGAACGCGTCGTTTAAGTCGCTCTCGCTTACGATCGGCGGGGTCGGTCGCGGTCCCCGCGCGCACGCAGCCGCCGGCGCGATCGTCGTGCCGCGCAGCTGCCCGGCCGGCGGCTTCCCGTTCGCCGCCGACTTCACGTTCGCCGACGAATCCACCGCGAGCACCACTGCCAACGTCCCCTGTCCATAGCGGCGCTCTCGCCACATAGCGGTGCGCGCGCGACGTGCACCTTTCGAGATCGCTCCCGGCACGATAACCTGATGACCGCCCGTGGAAACGATCCTCTCCGTCCTGCAGGTCGCCATCGCGGTGATCGTCATCTTCCTGGTGCTGATGCACTCCGGGAAGGACTCCGGCCTGTCCGGCGCGTTTGGCGTCGGTAGCGGCCAGGGCCCGCTGGGCGGAGGATCGATGGTCGAGCGCAACCTCAACCGCTGGACGATCTTCTTCGCGGTCCTGTTCGTCGTGAACGCAGTGATCCTGCTCAAGCGCCCGTGGGCCTAGACCACCGCTGAGCTGAGCGGCGCGGGGCTTGTCCTACCGATCGATTGGAGATCGATGGGATCTCCGATCGGCCAGCACGCATGCGTAGTTCTCTGAACATCGGAACATCGGACACGCCGAAGTGAGCTAATCCGGCTCGCCGTCCGCATCCGCGGGCTCGCCGCCCAACGCCGCCAGCCGGTTGAGGATCTCTACTGCCTCCCCCCGCAGCGCCCCGTCGATGGCCTCGTAGTCCTCGCGCGAGAGCTTGCCGGTGCGATAGTCGAGCTCGGCGTCGCGGATCTCCCGATACTTGGCCTCGCGCGCCGCCTCGAGCTCATCGCGCTCGAGGACCGCATCGGGCTCAGAGCGGGGGTGCGCCGCGGCCGTTGAACCGGCGCGCGAGCGAGCGGCTCTGAATGGGGCGCTGAGGACGACGAGCACCGCGCCGCACAGAACCAGCGTGAGGATCGCGACGAGAATGTTCACACCATCAGCGTCCCGGGACCGTTGCGAATCAGGCGCGCTGAAGGCCCTGCGCCGCTCGCGCTCGCGAGCGGGCGCGGCCACGGCGTCGCACGAATACGGCGGCCCACCCACCCGCCGGCCAGATCGCGATCAGGCCGCCGCCGCCCACGATCAGGCCGCCGATCCAGATCCACATGACAAGCGGCGAGACGATCACGTGGAACTGCGCCTGCGGTGGATGCGCCAGGTAGGCACGAGCCAGATAGCCGATCGCCACCTCGGCCTCTTCCGGCGGCAGCGTACGATTGCCGACCTGCACGATCCGCTTCAGCGCAGGGGTTTCGATGTCCGGCTCGATCGCGGTCCAGACGTCGCGCGTGACGCCGGCGTCCATCGCCACGTGGCTGACCGGCTGGCCCCCGATCAGGCTCCCAACCGACCCCCGGCTCGGTTCGTCAGAGGCGTAGTAGCCCTCGCTCGGGTAGAGCGTCGCGACATGACGCCCGTGCTTGGTCACATCGAGCACCGCGCCCAGGCTGAGCGTCGAGCCGGTGTGGGCCGCGTCGTACTTCGGCGTGATCGTCGCCGTCGGGCGCACGTAGCGGACGGTGTAGGCGCCCGCGCGCGTCGACTGGCCCGGCGACAGACCAAGCTCTGATGCGTGCTGAAAAGAAGAGGAGGCGGCGACCCCGATGAACAGGACGGCCATGCCGATGTGCACGATGTAGCCGCCGTAGCGGCGGCGGTTGCGCTGCACGAGCGCCACCAGCGCGATCGGCGCCGCCTCGCCCGCCATCGCACGCCGCGCGCGCGTGCCGCGGAAGAACTCCTGACCGATGCTGCCGAACACGAACGCCCCGCAGCAGAACATCGCGATTGCGAACGGCTTGTCCGCCACGCCCGCGCCCACCAACGCGATCAGCGTGAGCAGCGCGACGGCCGCCGGCGCGAGGAAGTTGCGGCGCGCATTGGCCAGCGTCGCGCGCCGCCAGGCGATCACCGGGCCGACACCCGAGAGCAGCACGAGGATCAATGCCAACGGCACCGTGTAGCGGTCGAACCACGGCGGGCCGACCGAGGCTTCCTGGCCGGTGAGCGCCTCGGAGATCAGCGGGAAGTAGGTGCCCCAGAAGATCACAAAGCACAACCCCACGAGCACCAGGTTGTTGGCGAGGAAGATCGACTCGCGCGAGAGCAATGAGTCCAGCCGGTGCTGTGAACGCAGCATGTCGCGGCGCGTCACGACGAGGTAGATCGAGCCGGCGATCAGCACGGCGATCAGGCACACGAACGGCACGCCGAGCGTCGCGCCGCCGAACGCGTGAATCGAGTTCAACACCCCGCTGCGCACGAGGAACGTGCCCATGATCGCCAGCGTGCCCGTGGCCAGCACGAGCGAGACGTTCCACACCTTCAGCATCCCCCGCTTCTCTTGGATCATCAGCGAGTGCAGGAACGCCGTGCCCGTCAGCCATGGCATCAGCGATGCGTTCTCGACCGCATCCCAGCCCCAGTAGCCGCCCCAGCCGAGCTCCGAGTAAGACCAGCGAGCGCCCAGCAGGATGCCGATCCCGAGGAACAACCAGGCGGCGAACGCGAAGCGGCGGATCGCCCTGATCCAGTCGGCGTCCACTCGGCGCGCGAGCAGCGCGCCCATGCCGAACGCGAGCGGGATCGTGCACAGCGTATAGCCCGAGTAGAGCATCGGGGGGTGGATCATCATCGTCGGAAACCGCAGCAGCGGATCGAGCCCTGCGCCTTCGAGGGGAGCCGGGCTGGTGGTGGCGAACGGCTGCGCGTAGAACACCATCAGCGCGATGAAGAAGCCGCCGAAGCCGAGCAGGATCGCCTGCGCGTAGGCGGCGACGTCGCGCAGGCGCCGACGCGTGAGGAACAGCGCGAGGCTCGACCACAGCGACAAAAGCCAGGCCCACAAGAGCAGCGAGCCTTCCTGGGAGGACCACACCGCCGCGGCCCGGTAGAACATCGGCGTCGTCCTGCTCGAGGTGTCAGCGACCGTGTTGAAAGCGAAGTTGTTGCGCAGGAACGCGATCTCCAAGATCGCGAACGCGATCGTCAGGATCCCCGCCAGCGAGTACACTGAGCGGCGACCGGACTCCGAGAGCTCCACGCGTCCAGTGCGCACGCCGTACAGCGACGCGCCGATGCCGTACACGCACACGGCGAGCGCCAGCAGCAGGCACGTGCGGCCGAGACCGGCCATCTCAGGAGTTCTGCTTCTCGCTGGGCGGAGCGGTCTTGTACTTGGATGGGCACTTCGTGATCAGCGAGTTGCGTTCGCCCACGTACCGCCCATCCTGCTTTTCGACCGTCACGACCACCTCGCGCCCTTCGCGGAAAGGGTCGGGCACGGTGCCGGTGTAGGTGAGGGGAACCGTCGTCCCGCCAGCGCGGTCCTCCACGTCGAAGGCCAGCACCGCGCCCATGCGATGGACCGATCCTGCCACGACCGTGCCGGTCAACAGATAGCTGCGACCCGGCTGCGCCTGGCGGACCAGCTGGCTCGGCGTGAGGGCCGGGCTTGCGGCGCTGAAGCTGGTGTAGATCAGCGCACTGGCCAGCACCACCGCCGCGCTCAACGCCACAACCAGACGCACCGTTCGCTTGCGCGCTGGATTCATCGCCCCCAAGTATCTCAAACCCTCAACGCCGCGGTACCGGGAGTCAGTCAACCGTTCACGTCGCCCTGTCGGCGGGGCTTTTGTCGTCATCGGAGCGACACTTGGCTGCTCCGCCTCCCCTCGTCTCCCCTCTGGCGACGATCAATTCGGCCATCCATTCGGCCATTCGGCCAGGAAATTGTCCCTGGAAAGCGAAACATTCTGGCGTGCGCCGAGTCTTTAGGGGTAGAGCATCATGAGAGCGATCCTCCCCCATCCCCTTGCCGAGCGGCGACCTTCACGCCGGCGCCGGCACAAACGCCCGGCGGCCTCGGCCCACGGACCCGCTCTTGACGTCAACCCCAGCCTGACCGTCCAACCCGATGAGGTCACTGCCGTGGCCAACCTCGACCTCGCGGTCCAGCGCGTGCGCGCCGCCGGTGGCCCGATCGACGAGGCCTCCTACACCTGCTCGTGTGGCTACGTGTTCCTCGCGTCGGTTTCCACCACCGTGGCCTGTCCGCACTGCGGCACCTCGCAAGCCTGGTAGTCGCGGCCACCCTCCTGTCCGCCCCACGCCCAGAGGGCCCTCGAAGATCGAGTAGATCGAATTACAGCCCCATGGATGAAGGTTTGGCTCGAAGAGCCAAAACCGTTCCACTGGAATCCTGTGGAATCCGGCCCAATCAGTACATGATGACTGGCGCAAAACTGGCGCTAGCGGGGACTGGCGATGTGAGCCGGCCTTCGGCCGGTGGCGGCGAAGCGTGATCACGCATCACATATAATCAAGATTAGCTGCTAACCTTGATTATATGCCGGAATTGATCAAGCTTAGATGGACACCCACGGCCGCCGAGGGGCTCCCCCGCAAAGACCGCCAGGGCTGCGACTACGAAGCGTATGTGCCCGACCCGCTCGTGGGCCGGGGGATCACACTAGACGGCGCGAGCGCCGCCGACATCGCCGACGCCGAACGCGCCGTGGGTCGACTGGAGACGGGCACACACGGCCTCGCCGACTCGGAGGCGATCACGCGCCTGCTTCTACGCGCGGAGGCCGTCGCCTCCTCGAAGATCGAGGGTCTACAGGTCGGCGGGCGACGGCTGCTCAAGGCGCAGCTCGCGCGGGCGCTCGGCCAACGGGCAAGCGACGTCACCGCCCAGGAGATCCTCAACAACATAGAGGCGATGGCCGCCGCGCTCGCCGCGCAGGGACCAGGGGAGCCGATCACGCTCCAGCGGCTACTCGACACCCACGCGCGGCTGCTCTACGCGACGAGCCTCGAGGCGCAGGCGGGCCGGCTTCGCGAGGAGCAGAACTGGATCGGCGGCAGCTCATACAACCCCTGCAGCGCCGAGTTCGTCCCCCACCCCACGGCCGCGTGCCCGACCTGATGGCCGACCTCTGCGAGTTCGCAAGCCAGGACGAACTGCCACCACTCGTCCAGGCGGCGCTCACGCACGCCCAGTTCGAGACGATCCACCCGTTCATCGACGGCAACGGCCGCGTCGGCCGCACGCTGATCCAGCTGATCCTGCGCCGCCGCGGCCTGACGGTAACTGTCACCCCCCCGATCTCGCTCGTGCTCGCGACCTGGTCGCGCGACTACATCCGCGGGCTGACCAGCACCCGCCACCACGAGGCCACCGACTCGCCCTCCGCGCAGGAGGGCCTCGACGGCTGGATGGCGCTGTTCGGCGCAGCGACGAGCCGCGCCGTCGCCGACACCGAAACCTACGAGCAGACCATCGCCGAGATAAAGGCGCAGTGGCGTGAGCGTCTCGGGCGCGTCCGCCGCGACTCCGCGGCCGCGCTGCTGCTGGACGCCCTCCCCGGCGCACCGATCGTGACCGTGCAGAGCGCCGCGGCGCTGACCGGTCGCAGCCAGCAGGCCGTCAACACCGCAATCCCCAGACTGCTGGAAGCGCAGATCCTCACCCAGACGACGATCGGCAGACGAAACCGCGCCTTCGAAGCCCCCGAGATGATCGACGCGTTCACTGCCCTCGAGCGCCGCCTCGCGAGCCCCGCGAGCGACACGCGCCAATCACCGCCCGCCCGGCCCGTCCCTCGCCCTCGCGCGAAACGTAGACAAGCGCACTCGGCCGCCAGGTGAGGCGGCCTGAAAACGGCTCTACAGAGCTACTTGATGTACATCCCTGAGATCGCGCGGGAGATCACGAGCTGCTGGATCTCGGCGGTGCCCTCGAAGATATCGTAGATCTTCGCGTCGCGGTGCCAGCGCTCGACGGGGAACTCTCGCGTGTAGCCGTTGCCACCAAGGATCTGGATGGCGCGCTCTGTGACCCACACGGCGACCTCACCGGCCTTCCACTTGCTCATCGAGCCCTCGGCGTTCTCGAACGGCACCTGGTTGCGCCCCATCCAGGAGGCGCGCCAGACGAGCAGGCGGGAAGCGTCGATCTCGAGCTTCATGCGGGCGAGCGTGAAGGCGATGGCCTGGTTCTCGATGATCTTCTTGCCGAACTGCTCGCGCTCCTTGGCGTACTCGAGCGAGTACTCATACGCCGCACGGGCGATGCCGAGCGCCTGCGAACCCACGGTGGGGCGCGATGACTCGAACGTCTGCATCGCCGCCTGTGAGTTGCCTTTCTTGCCCTCGCGCACCCGCGCGAGGCGCTCGTCGAGCTTCTCCTTGCCGCCGAGCACATAGCCGGCGGGGACGCGGCAGTCGTCGAGGAAGACGTCGGCGGTGTGCGAGGCGCGCAGACCGTGCTTTGAGACCTTGGTGCCCTGGGAGATTCCCTTGGCTTCGCTCATCGGCACGACGAACGCGGCGTGGCCTTTGGAGCCGAGCTCGCGGTCGACGGTGGCGACGATCACGTGGATGTCGGAGATGCCGCCGTTGGTGGCCCATGCCTTCTGGCCGTTGAGCACCCACTCGCCGGCGGCCTCGTCGAACTTGGCGGTGGTGCGCAGCGCGCTGACGTCGGAGCCGGCGTTGGGCTCGGAGGCACAGAACGCCGCGACCTTGAGATCGTCCTGGGTACCGAAGCAGCGGGGGATCCATTCGCCGATCTGCTCGCCCGAGCCCTGGCCGAAGATGGCGGCCACGGCCAGCGCGGTGCCCATGATCGACATGCCGATGCCGGCGTCGCCCCAGAACAGCTCCTCGTTGACGATCGGCAGCGTCAGGCCCGTGGGGTCAGCGAAGAACTGCGCCAGCCCTTCGAATCCGTACAGGCCGATCTTCGCGGCCTCCTCGATGATCGGCCACGGGGTCTGCTCCTTCTCGTCCCACTCGTGCGCGGCTGGACGCATCACGTCGGCGGCGAACCCGTGCACCCACTCGCGGATGTCCTTCTGGTCCTGGGTCAGCGCCATCGAGAAGGTCGCGTCCTTGTTCGACGCGCTGGTGATCGCCTCCACCGCGGCCTCCGCGGCCTCGGTCGTCTCAGAGCTGGCGACGGGAGTGGCGGACATCAGGGGTACGTCTCCTTTTCGTTCGCGGATCCGGCGAGAAACTCTTTCTCAGCCTGCCCAACTGAATCTAGAACAAATGTAAACGCTTGTCAAACACTGTGTTTGATCTGCTGTTACAGTCGCGCTAGAGTACGGTCGATGGCCAGTTCGATCGCCAATCCGCAGACCGCCTCGGATCGTGTGCGCGTGCGCCGTCAGCGCGAGCAGGAGATAGTCGCGGCGACTCGCCTGCTGTTCGACGAACGCGGCCTGCAGGACGCGCCGATGGAGGACATCGCACGCGCGGTTGGCATCAACAGGGGCCTCATCTACCGGTACTTCTCCTCCAAGGAGGAGCTGTTCGTGCTGACGCTCACGAGCTACCTCTCGGAGCTGGCGGAGCGTCTGGAGGAGATACCCAAGGGCCCGGATCCGATCGTGCGTCTCGAGGACGGCTGGCGCCGCTACACCGACTACTGCCTCGAGCACCCGGCATTTCTGGATTGCGGCATGTCGCTGATGCGCAGGCCCGCCGCAGAGCTGCGCGAAATGGTCTCCGACGCCGTCTGGATCCGCCTCGGGCAAGGCATGGCCGCCTGCTTGGACAAGCTCTCCAAGATCCTCGCTCTCGGCGCGCAGCAGGGACTCTTCACGGTCAGCGATCCCGACTTCACCGCAAACCACCTCTACACCCAGACGCTCGGCACGATGCACCTGGCGCGTATCGGAGTGGGCATACGCCTCGGTGCCGTTGGACCCGAGCCATTCGCGATTCAGGCCCAGCAAGTGCAGGAGGCCTGCATCGCTGACGTGCTGTCCTCAGTAGGCGCGCCTCGCCCCAGTAGCGCGCCGCGCACCTGAGCGTTCGCCAACACCCCCCCCCTCAGAACGGGTCCCGATGGTCTCTGAGGCCCGGCGTGGCCTCGATGATCCCGCGCGCGCCTTCCGCACAATTACACCAATTCTGACTTGATTTATGGTATTAGTCCCATCTTCACGTCCTCGATGCAGAAAGTGACTATGCCCAAACGCACGATTGCTGTCGCCCTATCCCTGGCCGTAGCCGCGCTCGGCCTCGCCGCCTGCGGATCGTCATCCAGCGGGAGCGGCAAGCAGCTGGCGCTGGTCGCCTACTCGACGCCGCAGGGGGTATTCGAAAAACTGATCCCCGCGTTCGAGACGACGCCGGAAGGCAAAGGCGTGAGCTTCAGCCAGTCCTACGGACCGTCCGGCGAACAGAGCAGGTCGGTGGTCAATGGGCTACACGCCGACGTGGTCAACCTCTCACTGGAACCGGACGTGACCAAGCTCGTCAAGGCGGGGCTGGTGTCGTCGAGCTGGAACGCAAACGCCACGGATGGTTTCGTGACCGACTCGGTCGCGGTGATCATCGTGCGCAAGGGCAACCCCGAGCACATCACCGGCTG
>DAIOGX010000058.1:0-13379 GCA_036744995.1 Solirubrobacteraceae bacterium
TAGCTGGCCATTTCCCAGCGCGCCTTGGCGGTCGAGGTGTCGAGCCAGCGGGTGAAGTCCCAGCCGGAGACGTTCGGTGGGTAGAACAGCTGCTGGCCGGCGGCGGAGGACAGCCACGTCCAGGCGGTCGTGTCGATCGGGCGGACGATCGCGCGCAAGAGGCCCGCGTTATAGACGACGGGCGGCGTGACGAGCTCCTGGCCTTCGTAGAAGTCGGGGTGTTGCAGGATCGCCTCGAGCACCGCGCGGATGCTGTAGCCCGAGCTCGTGTACAGACCTTGCAGCGAGGCGAGCGTCGCTTCGTCGGGCGGGCTCGGGATGAGGTAGCCCCAGAGCTTGGCCACAAAGAACGAAGCGTGGAGCGGGTGTTCTATGCACAGGCGGACGGCGTCTTCCCAGCTCCAGTTGCCGGTCTGGCCGAACACGGTCTTCAATCCGTCGTCGTGACGATAGGGGTCGAAGCGGAAGTTCGCGTACCCTTCCTCGGTCCACTCGGCGGTGAAGCCGGTCAGTGTGCGAGCCATTTCGTGGACATCGTCCTGGGTATAGGCGCCGCGGTCGGCTCCGAGCGAGAACAGCTCCATCATCTCGCGGGCATAGTTCTCGTTGACTTCATCGGTTTCGCTGTCGGGGTTGAAGGAGTTGTAGATTCCATCAAGGAACACGAGCATCGCGGGGTTGGAGGTGACCGCGAGGAAGAGGTCGTGGAAGCTGCCGAGGCACTTTTCGCGAAACAGTTCGTTCTGGTCGAGCATCAGCCGCTGCGAGTTGACCTTTTCGTTGGAGTTGGCGAACCAGTCGTGGAAGATGAAGGTCATGCGCTCGACGAGCTGCTGGTCGGAGCGGACCATGCGGTCGAGCCACCAACAATGATCGTCACCCCACGTGTCGATCGGATCGAGCGGTTCGCCCTTATCGTTGACAGGTTCCGGACCGCTGAGGACAGCCGCGCCGGAGGGCCGGGTGAGGCCGTAGACGACCTGCTGGAGGGGCTGGCCAGCAAGCGCCTCGGCCTGCCCGGGCGTCGGTCCGAAGCCAGCCCGCCACAGCAGGCGGCGCGCCTGGGACAGCCTGATCGGCGGCGAGCCGAGCGATGAAACGGGCGCTGGGGAAGGCGCTGGCGGCGAGACGGGAATCGCCGGCGCCAGCGGCGCACCGGGCATACCGGAGATGTGATGCTTGTGATGCTTCTTGCGCCGGTGCTTGCGCTTGTGGTGCTTGAGATGCTTGCCGTGCTTGTGCTTGCCGTGCGTCTCAGGATGCTTCGTGTGCCGCTTGGCTTTCGCCTGAGCCCGCTTGTGCTGCTCGCCGCGGCTGAGCTCGGAGCGCTTGCCCCCCGGTCCGGCGCTTGCCTGCGTCGCTCCGGCGCCCGGCGTCATCGGTCGAGTGTCATCTGCAGACGTTGGCGGACCTGGCTCCGGTGAACCATGCGCAGGACCTCGGCACGACGTGAGAAAACTAAGTGCCGTGGCGGTCGTTCTCGACGGATGTCGTAGCGGCGCGTGGCAACTGAGGAGCTGCTCAGTCTGGCGAGCCCCCGACCGGCTCGGGCGCCCGCGTCGTGCTAGATCCGCTGCGGACCCTCAGAAACCCTGCGATGAGCGTAGCGCCGCCAGCGCGTCCTGATAGAGGCGCTGCTTGATCGCCCTGAACGTGGACGGGTCCTTCCCGGCCAGCGCCGCGGCGCGCTCGAGCGCGCGGGGCAGCAACTCGGCCTCGCTGAGCGCCTCCTCGACGATGCCGGCGCTTGCCGCGTCCCGACCCCCATAGCGTCGCCCGGTGGTCATCGCCTCGTGCGCGGCGCGGGTGGGCAGGCGCGCGGCTATCAGAGCGCTCATCCCCGGCGTGAACGGAATCTTGATATCCACCTCGGGCAGGCAGAAGAACCCACGGTCGGCGCGCATCACGCGCTCGTCGTGAGCGAGCGCGAGCATCGCTCCCGCGGCGAACGTGTGACCCTGCAACGCCGCCACGGATGGGACACCCATCTCCAGCACCCTCGCCAAGAGCGCGTGCACGCGCGTGATAAACGGTCCCGCCGCGTCACCCTGGCCGCCCAGCCATCCGAGGTCCAACCCGTTGGACCAGAACTTGCCCGTGGCGGTCGTGACCAGCGCGCGGGGCGCCGCGGCGGCCTCGACCTCGTCGAGATGGGCCTCCAGGGCCGTGAGCGAGTCGGCGTTGAAACGGTTCTCGCCGTCGCCGAGGTTGAGCACAAACACCTCGTCATGGCGATCGAGTGACGTCATCGATGTTCCTCCTTGTAGACAGTGCCGGCTAGAGGGTACCCACCGTCCTGCCCGTCACCGCCCGCACGAGGTTGACAGCACCGCGCTCCCACGTCCGCGCCCGCGAACTCCATCAGCTTCATAGAGCGTGAGCTCGACCACCCCCGCTCTGCTCGCCGCCGCCACTAGCTCGTGAGGTGGAACGGAACCGTGGTGATGACGATGCCCTCGTAGGCGATCAGGGAGGCGCGCAGGCGTGTGGCGATGCGGTTGTGCAGGATCCGCTGCCAGCGCTTCGCGACGACGATCTCCGGCACGACGAGCGTGAGAGTCACGTCCGGGCGTTGGCGGTGCAGCGCGGCGATGTAGTTGGCCAGCGGCGCGACCGTCGCACGGAAGGGGGACACGACGACCTCGAGCGGCAGATGGTCGCCCCACGCCTGCCACGCGCGGCGGAAGCGCTCGGCCTCCTCGGCGGTGGGGCTCACGTGCAGCGCGAGCACCGGCTGGGCGAGCGAGACGGCGTAGGCGAGCGCGTGCAGCGCGGCGAGGTCGAGCACCGCGACCGGGACGACCGCGAAGCTGTGCACCTCGGACGGGTCATCCTGCGCCTCGGCCAGGCGCTCGGAGACCTCTGGCCGCAGCCGCGGTGGCGTCACGCGTGTCGTTCGCCGGGAGCCGCCCGCGTCGGGTCCCGGCGCCTGCGGTCGTGGCGTGAGCGCCTCGCGGGCGCTCACGTAGTGCGCGTGCACGCGCCGGCACGCCACGATGATCAGCGGAACCAGCACCACCACGACCCAGGCGCCCTCGGCGAGCTTGGTGATCGCAGCGATCAGCACGACCGCCCCCGAGAGGATCGCGCCGAGAAGGTTGGTGGCGAGCGCGGGGCGCCACCCCCGCTCGCGATGGCGCCACCAGTGCGCGACCATCCCGCTCTGGGCGAGCGTGAAGGCGAGGAACACCCCGATCGCAAACAGTGGGATCAACGGTTCGGTGCGGCCCTCGAAGGCGGCGTAGATCACCGCTGCGGGGACGGCGAGCACGAGGATGCCGTTGCTGAACGCGAGGCGATCGCCCATGCGCAGGAACAGACGCGGGACGTAGCTGTCGCGGGCCATGAAGTACAACAGCCGTGGAAAACCATTGAACGCGGAGTTGGCGGCGACGAGCAGCACGAGCGCGGTCGCCACCTGCACGAAACCGTAGGCAACGCCACCACCAACGCTGTCATGCGCGATCTCGGAGAGCACCGTCTGGCTCCCGCTCGGGGTGGCGCCGTCGAAGTGAGCGACGAGCACGACGCCGACGAACATCGAGATCAAGAGCCCCACCATCACCGAGAGGGTCTGGCGGGCGTGCTTCGCCTCCGGCGGACGAAAGACCGGGACCGCGTTGGAGATCACCTCGATCCCTGTCATCGCCGTCGCCCCTGAGGCGAACGCGCGCAGCACGAGCAACACGCCGACCTCCTCGATCGCCCGGTGAGGCGCCGCGAGCGCAGGGTGAAAGCCGTGAGAGCCGGCCTTGACCAGACCGGCGATCACGACCAGCGCGATCGCCGCCACGAACAGGTAGGTGGGGCCGGCGAAGGCGGCGCCACCGTCGCGCACGCCGCGCAGGTTGCCGGCGACCAGCAGCACGATCACCACCAGGCCGATCGCCACCCTCGCGGAGTCGAGCGTTGGTATCGCCGAGGTGACGGCTTCCACCCCGGACGCGACCGACACGGCGACCGTGAGGATGTAATCGACGATCAGCCCCGCGCCGGCGAGCAGACCCCACCGTGGCCCCAGGCTGTCGCTGGCGACGATGTAGGAGCCCCCGCCGTGCGGGTAGGCCCGGATCACCTGGCGATAGCCGAGGCCGACGGAGAGCATCAGCACCGCCAGGGCCAAGCCGATCGGCAGCGAGAGCTTCAGCTCGCCCGAGCCGGCGAGCACGAGGACCGCCATCATCGCTTCCGGCCCGTAGGCCACCGAGGAGAGCGCGTCGGGCGAGAGCACGGCAAGCGCGAGCAGGCGCCCCATGCGCTCCTCGGCGATCGCCGTGCTGCGCAGCGCAGGGCCGATCAGCACACGCCGCAGCGTGTAGGCCAAGTGGCCCGACCGCGAGTCGCCTTCCCCCGCGTTGGCGGTCGCTTCGAGCTCGTCGTCGTCGGCCCCACGCCGCGCGCTGCGAATGTGCAGGAAGCGCCCGGCGCGCGACTGCTGCGGATCGGCGAACTCGAGGTGGCGATCGACGGGCAGCGCGCGCTCCCAGACCTGCCGCGCAGGCATGCACCCCGCCCAGCTGCGGCCCACCTCGCCGAGCGCAGCGAGTGCACGCTCATCGAGCTCGGGCAGCTGTGCGCTTGCCGTGACCGTGGAATCGGACCCATCCACCCCGCCCTCCCCCGAATCACTGGCGCCGGAGGCGCTGCGTGGCCGTAGAAGCGAGCTGCGGCGCGGTCGTCGGTCGGCCATCAGTCAAGCACGACGACGATCTCGTCGTGCCGACCGACGGCTTGTTGGACCTGCGGCTGGATCGGCCCCACGGTCGGCGAGGGGCCGGGCAGCAGTCGGGCCACCCGTTGTGCCTCTTTCTCGGCGCCCGGCGGGTAGAGCACGTGGGTGCCAGGACTGAGGCTGGTGCTGAGGTTGCCCACACCCCCGACGTGGACACGGCCCGCCGTCAGCCTCGCCGCGATCCGGTGCGCCGCGCCCGGGGTCGAGGTGGCATTGAAGACGGCGACCGGGAACGTGGAGACTGCCGGCGTGGACGGCGAGGACGGCGAGGAGGAGCCGCTGTGCAGCAGCTGAAAGCCCAGGGCGATGAGAACGGCGGCGACCGGCACACCGACCGCGACCAGTAGGCCTCTGCGCCAGCGTCTGGGTGTGCGGTAGACGGTCGGCGCTCGCTCGGCATCGGGGATGCCCGCGGGCGCCTGTTCGGGACCGAGGATGCCGGCGGCAGCGAGCAGCGGACGCTGGCGCGCCTCGAGCACCAGCGCATGGGCCACCTGCTCGCGCAGGACGCCCAGCTCGCGCTGGCGCGCGAGCGCGAGCAGCGAAAGCAGGGCGAGAATACCCAGACCCACGAAACCGAGCAGCGCTCCGAGCTCGGATGTGAGACTCGTGGCGGCGGTCGTGCGCGGTGCCAGGTCGACATTGCGCGGGCTCACGACCACCGGAGCGCTCGAGCTGACGATGGGGCGTGCGCTGATGACGGGCAGGGTCTGCTCCGCCATCGCCAGCATCGCCCGTGGCGAGACATTCTCAGTGAGGGTGTTCTCGATCCAGTAGACCGCGCCCGCTTCGTGCCAGGCGATCACCCTGATCTGTTCACCCGCATAGAACAGTTCGTAGGTGCGCGAGCCGACGTGGACTGTCTGGCCGGGATCGCTCAGCAGCGGCGGATCGTTCCAGTCGGTGCCCTGGACGTCATAGAACTGGCCCAGCTCCCCACGGTCGATGACGACGACGTAGATCGGGTGGATGTGACCACGCTGGTCGCGGATGGCATATACGCGCAGCTTGTCCGGTTCGGCGCCGGCAAAGCTGTCACGCCCTCTGGGGTACTCGAGGGCGAACGGCAGGCGCGGTGCCTGCGAGCGGGCTTCGTCGAGCTCTGATGCGGTGGTGGGCGTGAGGCTGATCCCCGGATTGCTCGCGTGGCGGACCTGGTGATGACTGTGCGACGGCGCGTGCGCGACGGTGCTCAGCCGCGGCTTGCGGATGGCAGCGGTGCCGCGTAGGAACGACTGCACCGATTCGTGGATCTGCTGTTGTGAGGCGGTGTCGTAGGTCTTCAGCAGGGTCACATTGAAGGGGACCTGCCGGACCGGCTTGCCCTCGGATTCCACGAGCAGCTCCAACAGGTCGAGCACCTGTTCTCCGCCGTGCAGGGTGTCATCCGTTTCCACCGTCCTGCCAAGTATCCGCTCGAACTTTTCACGATTTTCAAACAGCGACGCGCCGTATTGCGCCTTGACTTCCAGCAGAAAGCGCTGGTCCCGGGCATCGCGCGTCAGCGACGTGTCTTCGTGACGGTTGGCCACGAATTCCAGCGCCTGCTTGCCACACAGTCGTTGGTAGCCGGGCTGCAGGTTGATTTCGAAGTACTGTTCGCCGCCGGGAACGTTTTCGTGGAAGTAGCGACGGTCAACGCCCATGTACACGCAACCCAGTTCGTCCACCGCTCGCTTGAACTTCGGGAAGCTCGTGACTAAGACATGGTTGATCGTGATGCCGAACAGGCGCTTGATCGTTTCGACCATGAGCTGCGCCCCGCCATACGTGTAGGCGGAGTTGATGCGGTTCGTGATCACTTCCCCGTTGGGCGCGGTGAACGTGACCTGCAGCTCGCGGGGAATCGACAGCATCGATATCGTCGGCTTGCTCGGGTCGATCCGCACGAGCAGCATCTCGTTGGAGTGGGGGAGGACGGCCCCGGTCGGGTTGTTCTTTGGCGGCGGGCGCTGGTCGTTGCCGACCAGCAGCAGCGTCTGGGGCGTTCCTTTGCCGACGGGCGCCAGCAGCTTGGGCGCGATCTTGACCGCTTTGCTCTGCCCGAGCGCATGGACGAGGTTGCCGACCTCGTTCAGGGCCAGGATGGCGGTCGCCCCGCCTGAGAGCAGGACGATTCCCACCGCCGCGAGCAGAAAGCGCTTGGTCATCCACCAGCCACGACGCGGCGGCTCCGGAGGCGTCAAACCCGGTGGCGGCGCTCCCGCGGGAGGCGGCGGGGACGGGGTCATAACGGTACTCACACGCTGAATGATTGTGGGTCTGCCGGCGCAACGCCGACTGGCGAGGTCAACCGCGCGCTGGGCTCGAGCGACAGGCCGACCGGCTGTGGGCCCCGCGCTAGTGCAGCTGGTCGATGAAGATGTAGATGACCATCAGGCTAACGAGCACGACAAAGACTCGCAGTGCCCACAGTCCGGCTGTGGCGCGTGCGCTGAGTGCGGCTCGCGGCACGGGCCGTGAGGTTCCGTCCGTGCCGATCTTTTTGCAACAGGTTCTCAGCCAGCGAACGCCGCGCGCGCGGCCTTCGCGCCCGCCGAGGACAGCTCGGTGAAGCCGTATGTGCCCTCGGTCAGCAGCTCGGTCGCCGCGCGAGCCGCCGCGCCGAACGCCGCGAACGCGAACCCGCCGCCGACCGAGACACGCTTGACGCCGAGGGCGCTCAGCTCGGCCACCGATGGGGTACCCGGGCGTGCGAGCACATTGACCGGAAGGTCGACGGAGGCGAGGAGCTCACGGAGATCCTCGGGCCGATCGAGCGCCGGCGCATAGAGCACGTCGGCACCGGCCTCCTGGTAGGCCTGCAGGCGCGCGATCGTGTCGCCGAGATCGGGGTTGCCGCGCAGGTAGTTCTCCGCGCGTGCCGTGAGCACGAGACGCACGGGCCCCGCGTGTGCGGCCTCGGCTGCCGCCGCCACGCGCTCAGCGGCGGCGTCGGCGTCATACAGGCGCTCATCGGCGCCGCTCCAGTCCTCGATCGAGCAGCCCGCGAGGCCGATCTCGAGCGCGAGGCGCACGGTCTCGGCGACACCCGCTGCATCCGCGGCGAAGCCATCCTCGAAGTCAGCCGACACGGGCACGTCCGTCGCCGCGACGAGCGCCGCGGCGTGCGTGACCGCCTCCTCGCGACTGACTGAATAGTCCAGCCGGCCGAGCGTCGCCGCGTGGCCGCTGCTCGTCGTCGCGAGCGCCTGGAAGCCGAGCGACGCGAGCAGCCTCGCCGAGCCGATATCCCAGGCGTTGGCGAGGAGCAGTGGGCGCTCCTGCCGGTGCAGCGCCAGAAAACGTGCCGCCTTGTCGCCGTTTGAGATCTCAGGCACGTGAGCCTCCTACCAAGCTGAGCTGCGGGGCCGTGGCGCTTGCCTCGAGGTCGAGCAGCAGGCGCTTTCGCTCCAGTCCGCCGCCGTAGCCGGTGAGCGAGCCGTTCGCGCCGATCACGCGGTGGCAGGGGACGATCACGCTGATCGGGTTACAGCCATTCGCCAGGCCGACCGCGCGCGCGGCCGACGGCTGCCCGATGCGTCGCGCGAGCTCGCCGTAGCTGATCGTCTCGCCGTAGGGGACGTCTTGCAACGCACGCCACACACGGCGCTTGAACGGCGCGCCGTCCAGCACGAGCGGCACGTCGAAGCTCGTGCGCTGATGAGCGAAGTACTCGGTCAACTGCTCGCTCACTCGGGCGAATGGGGCCGGTGAAAGCTCCCAGCTCGGCGCGATGCCGATCGGCTTGCGGCCCTCCTGCATATACAGGCCGTGCAGCGCCTCCCCGTCGCCGAGCAGCAGCAGCTCGCCGATCGGACTGTCCATCCTCGTGTACAGCAACGTGTCGGTTCCGGTGAGCATTTGCGAGTTCCTTTCAGTTCAGGCCGCGAGCCGGTGGGGCTCACTGCGAGGTCTCGGATTGTGTTTCGCTGGTCGTGAGGCGGCGAGCGAAGCCCACAGGTGCTGCACGGCATAGGCGCGATATGGCCGCCAGCGCTCGGCGAGCCGCTCGGCCGCGGCGGGACGGCCATCCTCTCCCAGCCGCTCGAGCGCGTGGCGCACACCGAGATCGCTGGGCAGGAAGGCGTCGGGGTCACGCAGCGCGCGCATCGCGATGTAATCCGCGGTCCACGGCCCGATCCCGGGCAGCGCGAGCAAGCCTCTGCGTGCCTCGTCGCGATCGGCCCCGGCGTCGAGCGTCAGCTCCCCGTCCGCGAGTGCCTGGGCGAGCCCGCGCAGCGCCCTACGGCGCGCGCTCGGCATCGCAAGCCGGCCTGGGTCCGCCTCCGCGAGCGCCGCGGCCGAAGGAAACACATGCGTGACCGTCCCGAGCGGGTGCTCGAGCGCAGCACCGCAATCGTTCACCAGACGCGCGGCGAGCGTCGCCGCACCGGCCAGCGATATCTGCTGGCCGAGCACCGCGCGCACGGCGAGCTCGTGAGCGTCCACATGGCCCGGAACGCGACGGCCGGGCGCCGCGCACAGGAGCGGCCCGAGCAGCGGCTCGCCGCCCAGCGACTCCACCACCGCGTGCGGGTCGGAGTCGAGGTCCAGCAGCGCCCGCGAGCGCTGCATCGCCGCGGCCAGGTCGCGCAGGTCATCGAGCCAGTAGCGCGCCTGAACGTGACCATCGAGTGGACGCAGCTCGACGACGCCGTCACCGTGCGGCAGGCGCAGGCTGCGCCGGTAGGCGCCATCCAGCGCCTCCTCGACGCCGGGCACGGCACGAAGCACGAAGAACTCGAGCAGGCCATTCCCATCCAGCGGCGCCCGGTAGGGGAGTCGCAAGGTCACCGCCCCACTGTCCTGCTCAGGCCCGCGATACCGTGCCCGGGCACGCACCTCGCTCGGCGTCCTCGCGAAGACCTCCTGGATCGTCGCGTTGAACTGGCGCACACTCTGAAAGCCCGCGGCGAACGCGACCTCGATGATCGAGACCTCCGTCGTCTCCAGCAGGATGCGCGCGGTCTGGGCGCGCTGGGCGCGCGCGAGCGCGAGCGGCCCGGCGCCGACGACGGCGACGAGCTGGCGATATACGTGGCGCTCGGTGTAGCCAAGCCGGCTCGCCAGCCCCACCACGCCCTCGCGGTCGACCACCCCGTCGGCGATCAGCCGCATCGCCCGCCCCACCAGATCCGCGCGGCGATCCCACTCCGGTGAGCCCGGGGTCGCATCCGGGCGGCAGCGCTTGCACGCGCGAAAGCCCGCCGCCTGCGCCGCCGCGGCCGTGGCGAAGAAACGAACGTTCTCGCGTTTGGGCGTGCGCGCCGGGCAACTCGGACGGCAGTAGATCCCGGTCGTCCGAACGGCGCAGAACACCCATCCGTCAAAGCGCGGGTCTTCCGCCTCGACGGCCTGCCAGAAACGGTCTGAGTCAAAGATCACGCGACCACAATGCCACACGAGCCCACGGTTATCTGGCGGGAATCGGACATGACCGTGGGAAGCGGGCGTGACCGTATCTCCACCCTCCAGTGCAGCTCAGCGCAGGCGGCTCAGCTCCGCTCAGCGCAGACCTTGTGGCTCAATCGGCACGCGCGGGCGCGCGCCTGTAATCAATCACGACGTCGGCAGATCCGATCCGAGGACGAGACGCCGCATCTCGGTCGCGAGTGGCTCATTCATGTGTGGACCGGGACGATCGAGCCGGTCGACGATGCGCTGGCGCACCGCGAGCGGCCTATTCTGGGAGAGCTTCGCCTTGGCCTGCACACGACTGGCTTGGAGCCGAAAGGCGATCGTGCTTGGGGCGATCTTCCGTGCGAACTCGAGCCTCGATCCCTGCAGCTGCCATGGGCGTTCCTCGGCGGCCTCGTGGTGAGCGAGCGTGCGCGTCAGGACCTCGAAGCAGTCATCTCCCGAGAGTGGTTGCGGAGTGCCGTGAAGATGCACGGACATGTGATTCCAAGTGCTCGGCACATCCTCGATCTCTGGCTCATACCACGATGCGGAGATGTACCCATGAGGGCCATCGAAGACGATCAGCGTCGCTCGTTCTGATTCGATGTCGGCGGCCTGCGGATCGGCGCGGGCGAAATGCCCGACGACGGTGATGTCACCCACACTCGATGATGAAGCCTCGAGCAGGAAGAAGCCATAGGTGACGCGTGGTCCATCCTCACCACAGGTCACCACCTTTGCCCACCCGTACTCTGAAATCAACCGGCAGACGTTGGTGCGATCGAGCACATATTGATTCTGGACGTGCATCCTCGCCCATGAATGCTACGCGTGCGCGCTCATATCGAGCGCGCACGCGGCCGGGTCAGACCGTCGCCAGCTCGCGAACCTGGGTCAGCCGAATGCTGTTGCCCGAAGGGTCGCGGAAGCCGGAGTCGATCCCGTAGGGGCGCTCTTCCGGCGCTTCCGAGAACTCGACGCCGCGACCCTTGAGCTCGTCGTAGGAGCGACGGCAGTCGTCGGTCGTGAGAAACACGGTCCCCGCGAAGCCCTTCGCCATCAGGGTTCGCACCTGCTCGGCGGTCTCGGGATCCATGATTGGAGGCCCCGGTATCGCCATCAGCACGATCGACACGTCGGGCTGGCCGACCGGGCCGACGGTCAGCCAGCGGAAGTCGCCCATCTCCGGCAATGTCGCGTCGACGCGCACCTCCATGCCGAGCTTCTGCGTGTAGAAGGCGAGCGCCTCATCCTGGTCGTTCACCCACAGATGGGCGTTGGCGATTCTGATCATGATGTCCTCCTGGGTCGTTGGAAAACAAGGTCGCCGACGACACTAGCCCTGCGCCGGGCCGCTGTCTTCTCGAAACGTGCGGCGTTGCGGGCGCCCGTAGGCGCGCGCGACGCATGTCGGGATCATCGCGTGCTGGGCCGCCGGCGGGAACGTCGCGCGATAGGCGGTCGGCGAGACGCCGTAGGTGCGGGTGAAGCTCGTCGTGAACGAGCCGACGCTCTGCAGCCCCACCGACAGGCAGATCTCTAGCACCGAGCGATCCGTGCTTCGCAGCAGCGCCGCTGCGCGCTCGAGGCGCCGGGTGAGCAGGTAGGCGTGCGGCGACTCGCCGAAGGCACGGCGAAACTCGCGGCTGAAATGGGCGCGGGAGAGACCCGCCGCGCGCGCCAGGTCGTCCACGTCCAGCGCCTCGAAGTAGCGGGCGTCGGCGAGGTCCTTGGCGCGCAGCAGGTGACGAGCGGGCGGGGCGAAAGCCATCGGCGCCATTATCGCGCCGCGCAACGCCGGGCCGTGGCTACATCCGCTCGCCGTCCACGCCGGTATGTCGAGCCATGGGCGTGCCCGTTATGCGCGTGCAGACGGCTGTCATCACGGGCCTGGGCGCCACCGCCGGCAGGCTCCTTTGCCAAAGCCCGTCGCACTCATGCCCGGTCTCTTCTCTGCCGATTAGACGCGACAATATGAGCCAAAATCAACACGCACAAGCAGCGTCTCTCACCTTCCATGAATTCGCCTCGGAGTGGTTCGACGCTCACCAGCACGAGGTCCTGCCGCGCAGCGCAGAGTACTACAGGTGGGCGCTCACGAATCATCTGTTGCCGTTTTTTGGAGATCATCATCTGTCGCAGATCACGATCGCTGACATCGACCGCTACAAGTCTCTGAAGGTTCGCGCCCGGGAGCTCGGCATACACAAGCGACCGCTGGCTAACAGATCGATCAACGAGACGCTCAACCTGATGGCACAGGTGCTTGGGGTGGCCGTCGAGTACGGGCACATCCCATCCAACCCGGCCAGCGGACGACGACGCCGGCTGAAGACCACTCCGCCCAAGCGGACATCGCTCGAACCCGGGCAGGTCAAGCCGCTCCTCGACGCCACCGTGCATAGATATCGCGCCAACAAGAGCCGGCCCGACTCACGCACCCGTGTCCTGTTCGCCACGGCGATCTGCACCGGGCTGCGCGTCGGAGAGCTCCTGGCCCTGCGCTGGAGCGAGATCAACCTTCCCAGGGGACGCCTCACCGTTCTCGACTCAAAGACAGCGGCCGGTAAGGGCCGGCAAATCGATCTCTGGCCCGAGATCCGCGAGACGCTCACCACCTATCGGGCCGAAACCCATCCCCATCCGGACGACTACCTGTTCGCGACCCGCACCGGTAAAGCCGACCTGCGCTCGAGCATCTCCAGGCGCCTCAAACGAGCCGTCGTGCGCGCCAACGAGACCCTCGACGAAGAAGAGCTCCCGTTGATCCCGGCCGAGCTCTCCCCGCACTCGCTCAGACGCACGTTCGCGACGCTTCTCTGTCTGCGCGGAGAGACACCCAATTACATCATGAGCCAGATGGGTCACACCGACCCCAAGCTCACGCTACGGATCTATTCGAAAGTCAGCGACGAGCAGCGCCACCATGGACCCGGGGTGCACCTGACTGGCGTGCTCGATGGTCCGAAGTGGATGGAGACGATCGCGCGGCCGGCAGAACGATGAATGTTGAGCTTTCACCCGAGAACCTCGAGGCGATCGCACGTCGCGTGATCGAGCTGCTCGAAGCACGAGAGCCACAGCCGAGCACGATCGATGCCGGCGAGCACGGCAACCAAAGCCCGGCGAGCCAGCCATCATCCCCGTCTCGCTGGCGCCTGGGGCGCCTGCACCGAAAACCCCGACCGACCGCGCCGCTGCTCCCGATCCGTGGTTTCGATGGCAACGGCAAATGGGTCGACATCGAGTTTGACTCGAGCGGCAA
>DAIOGX010000059.1:0-13222 GCA_036744995.1 Solirubrobacteraceae bacterium
ATGGCGAGCCCGCGTACGAGACCATCATGGGGATCTACGGCCTGGCGGAGCTGCCTGTGCGCTTCGCTGTCTGACCGTTCGCGCCTCTGGCTGTAGGCGCCCACACGCGCGAGGGTAGACGACGACATCATCGCCGTGGCAGAGTTCGTGATCCTTGAGGTTGTGAGTCCTGAGCAGGGCCAACGCTTTCTGCGCGTCGCCCCGCAGGACCGATGACAGGGAGGCGCTACCCGCCCGCATCGAGCATCGCCAGCGGGACGTTGCGCATTCTGTATGTCCCGACAGACAACCGCGTGTCCTACGCGCGAGAGTGCTGTGCTATTGCCGCCTCGATGACGGCGGCGAACTCCTTGGCCGGTGCCGGTTGCACGTAGCGCTCTAAGCCTTGCGGCTGGAAGGAGCTGGCGAGGCGTCCGTCGATAGAGCTCTGCAGCGCGTCGGAGAGCGCGTCGATGTCCTCAGGCGCCACCACGGTGCCCGTCCGCGTCTCGCGGATGATTCGCGCCGCTTCGTTCTCGGAGGAGACCGCGAGAATCGGGCGCTCCGCAAGCAGGTACTCCGAGAGCTTTGCGGTCACGACCTGCTGGTGTGGACCGGTTGAGATCAGAAGCAGGGCATCGGCCGCTCGCTGCAGTGCGAGTGCCTGCGACCTGGGCAAGAAGCCGACCTCGTGCACCATGCCTCGCACCGACGGCGTCAACGCGTCGAGCATACGCCGGTCTTCACCCTTCAGCGTGCCGGCGAGAGTCAGTTGCAGTCTGCTCGCAACCTCCGGGTCGCGCGCGACGAGGGACTCCAACGCCCGGAACAGTCCTCGCGGGTCTCGCCTCTCGGGGTGACTGAGAACCCCGGTGTGCACGAGGTTAACGACTCCCGGGTCCAGTTCGGGAGGCGCGACCGATGCGACCTCCGCGTCCAGGCGGGCGGGGCCCCAGCCGCTGGGGATGTCATATACGAGGCAGCCGAAGCGCTCACTGAGATCGCGGGCGATCGGCTCGGTGATTCCGACGACCGCGTCAGCGGAGCGGACGACGCGTCGCTCGAGCGTGGCGTCGAGACGGTCCTGGATCGCCGTCGGCCATGGACCCATGACCGGCTCGTAGCGCCAGCCGTCGTCGAAGTCTGCAATCCAGGCAGGGCGCTTGCACCCGAGCGCGAGCCCGAGCAGGTGCGTGCTGTCGGGTGGTGCGTTGGTGATCAGTGCCTCGATGCGGCGCTCGCGAATCACGCGACGCGCGACTGGGATGAGGTACGGGAGCCAGGTCAGAACCCAACTGTCTGGGACCAGGCCGCGAGTGAATATCCGGGAGGGCTCCGGCGCGTCGTCGCTGACGGCAGATCCGCCATCTTGCTCGACGCGGGCGTCGGGTAGCGGTCGTCGCAGCAGTCGCCGCAGTGTCGACGACGCCTGGAGGTCTCCCGTGCGAACCACCCAGGGGTCATCCGTGCCGAGGCTTCCCGAGGCGCTCGTCGTGAGCACAGTCACCTCGTGGCCGAGCTCCCTCAGCGTTTGAGCCATCGACTCCCAGCGATGACTTCCCGGCAACGGATTGGGAGGGTAGTAGTAGGAGACTGCCAGGATCCGACGCGGCGAGGACACGCCTAATCTGCCCCGTCTTGCAGAAAGGGAGTCAGCCTCTCGTGGCAGCGACGCACTATCGGTCGGGCAGGCGATCGCACGCTGGCGAGTATGAGGCATCGGACGCCGTCCCGAGGCGTGACCGCCACCCGGCGAGCGCTTTCGCAGCTCGCCCGTGACCTGGTATATGCTCCACGTACTCGGTTGGAGATATAAGTACCGTACCCGCAGAGCGATGAAGGAACAGTCGAAAATCCGTCGTTGGACCAGTGGCAAGGTAAGACGTACGCGCGCATTCGACGCTTGGGAGAAGTTTCAAGCACGACGTCACACCACTCGTGTGCTCAGAGAGTCTGGACTCGATGCCTATTTCGACGAGGGACTCAAGCGACGTGTCATCTCGGGCGAGCAGCTGAGTCTCGAGGAGATGAAAGACAAGTATGACCTTGTCTGGGAGGGCATCGTCGACGACTGCGTGACAGGTGATGATCTCGATGAGATCCTCAGCAGACTCGCCCCTGAGTCGGAAACGTGCTTGGACGTCGGATGTGGCGCCGGTCGTGTCGCGGTCGAGATAGCCAAGACAAAACGCAAGGTCACCGCATCGGACATAAGCCGGACGGCACTGGCGCACGCCGATGAGAGAGCGAAGGCCAATGGTGTCGAGATCACGTGCGTGGAGACGCCGATGGAGAAACTGCCCTTTGCCGATCGCGCGTTCGACGCGGTCGTCTGTGTTCACACGCTAGAGCACGTGCAGGACCTCGATGCAGCAGTGTCCGAGCTGCTTCGCGTCGCTGCCAAGCAGCTGATAATCATCGTTCCCAGAGAGGACCGGGTTACTGATTTCGGAACCGATTACCACCTGCAGTGCTTCCCATCGGCCGAGGCGCTGAGCTCCGCGGTCCCCTTGGAGGCATTCGAGTGTTTTGTCGCGAAGGTAGAGAATCCACAGTGGCATGGTGAATACGTGTTCTATTCCGGTCGCATCCCCGACCGGGAGGTGACAGCAGCGAGTCTTAAACGTGCGGCATCGCATGCGCACGCCGGCGGCTGCGGCGGCGCAGGGACGCCCCGCACGGCCCGAATGTAGACTCGTAGGCCCATGCCCGACTCCAGCATCTCCGCCGAGCGTGGCCCACTCCGCAGCTTGATCGTCGGTCTCGGGGTGATGGGCTCGCACCACCTGCGCATCCTCTCCTCCCTGGCAGACGTCGAGGTCGTAGCGGTGGCCGAGCAGAACGGGGCGCGACGCGAGGCGGCGTTGCAGATGTACCCAGGTGTGCGGGGGCACGAGTCGCTCGAGCAGGCTCTCGAGGAGCACGAGCTCGACTTCGCCTGCCTTGCGGTGCCCGTCGAAGTGCTGCCCGTGTGCACGGACGTCGCGCTCAACGCCGGGCTGCACGTGTTCGTCGAGAAGCCGATGGCGCCGAGCGAGGATCACGCGCGAGAGATGACCGCCGCGGCCGCCGAGCGCTCGCTGGTGCTGGGCGTCGGCTACGTCGAGCGTTTCAATCCAGCCGTGCTGGCGCTCAAGCAGAAGCTCGACGCCGGCGCGATCGGACGGATCGTCCAGATGCACGCCCGCCGTCTCAGTCCCTTTCCCAACCGCGATCGCATGGCAGGCGTGGCGCTCGATCTCGCGACGCACGACATCGACATCATGCGCTACCTGTCGGACTCGGAGGTCGAACATGTCTATGCCGAGTCGGTCGTGGGAGCCGGCAAGCAGTCGGACGACCTGATCTGCGCGGTCATGCGCTTCGACTCGGGCAGTACCGGCCTACTCGAGACCAACTGGATCACGCCGACCAAGGTGCGTGAGCTGACCGTGCTTGGGGAGGGCGGCATGTTCGTCGTCAACTATCTGACCCAGGACCTCATCTTCTACGAGCATCCGACGAAGGCGACGGAGTGGGACCAGCTCGCCTCCATGTACGGGGGCGGCGAGGGTGACATGATCCAGTACGCGCTCGAGCGCCGCGAGCCCCTGCGGGTGCAGTGGGAGGCGTTTATCGACGCGGTTCACCGTGGCGGGCCGGCGCCCGTGGACGGTAACGATGGGCTGGCGACGCTCTCGACCGCGCGCGCGATTCGCACGGCGAGCAGCGAGCACCGAGTCGTGTCACCCGGCTACCGTGAGGTGATGAGTGTCTGAGCCGGAGCGGCGGCATCTACCGGGCTTTTCGCTCGTCGAATACGCAGCCCTCGTCGGCGACCTGCTGAGGAACGGTTACGTCTCTCTACCGGTGGAGGAGATCGCCGAGCCAAGCGACGGTCACGCACTGTATCTCAGGCATGACATCGACGTACACATCAAGAGAATCGATCAGATGGCTCGGATCGAGGCGGAGCTCGGCGCCGTCGCCACCTACTACGTGCCCCTCACGCTGCAGTTCAACCCATTCTATCCCGAGAACGCAGCGATCCTGCGCGAGCTCGTGGCGATGGGTCATCGCCTGGGCCTGCACTATGAGCTGACGACATACCCGGATGGAGAGTCCGCCGCGCGCGAGCGCCTCGATCGCGAGGCGGCGTGGCTGGGCGAGATCACCGGTGTGATGCCACGCACAATCTGTATGCACCTCCCGAGCCTGCACGGGGAGGATCGCTTTTGCGGCGTCGATGGCTACGTCCATCCGCATGATCCACGGTACGCCGACGGACTGCTCTACGTGAGCGACAGCTGCCGCGCCTGGCGTGACGAGGAGCTCCTGCGCTGCTTCGGAGAGAACCCACCACCGCGCTTGCTGCTCAACACCCATCCCGAGCTCTGGCTCGGGATGGCCGACGAGGAGCGAGAGAGCTTCCTGGAAGGAACCCTGCTGGAGAACACGCTCGAGCAGCCGCGCGCGTTTGTCCTCGAGACACTGCGCTCCTGGTTCGACGGGCACCCCGGACCCGTCGCCGAACGCGCACGCATCGAAGCGCGCTGCGCGTGACCGGGGTCGCCGACATCCTGAGCTTTCTCGGTGCTCGACCGGATCCGGTGGGCGTGCAGGACCTCAAGGCCTCGATCCAGGGACCGGGCACGATCGACGCCGCCGGACCCACGCAGGTTGCGTTCTGCGCCGCATCGGCCTCGAGGGCGCTCGAACGCGCGCGCGCGACACACGCCGGCATCGCGCTCGTCGACGCCGCGCTCGTCGATGCGCTGGAGGGCGAGCGCCTGCCGGCGACCGTCGTGGTGCGCAGCGCCCGGTCGCGGCTCGACTACGCCAGGGTGGTCGCGCACTTCTTCGCGACCCCCCCGCCGGCGCCCGGGATCCACCCGAGCGCTGTGGTCGCCCCCGGCGCGAAGATCGCTCCGAGTGCCGCGATCGGGCCGCTGTGCACCGTCGCCGACGCGGTCGAGATCGGGCCCGGCTGCGTGCTTCACGCGGGCGTCCATCTCAGCTCGCGCGTACGACTCGGGCGCGGCGTGATCGTGCACTCCGGGACCGTCATCGGCGCAGACGGCTTCGGCTACGAGCGCGACCGCGATGGTGCACTGATGCGGATTCCGCATGTTGGGGGCGTCGTGATCGAGGATGACGTCGAGATCGGCGCCAACGCCGCGATCGACCGTGGCGCGATCGAGGACACCTGGATCGGTCGCGGGGCCTGCATCGACAATCTCGTGCACATCGCGCACAACGTGCGCATCGGAGCGGGCGCCGCGGTGATCGCCCACGCGATGGTGGCGGGAAGCGTGCGGCTCGGCGAACGCGCGTGGATCGCTCCCACCGCCTGTCTGCGCGACGGCATCGAGGTTGGCGACGACGCCACGGTCGGGCTGGCCGCCGTGGTCACTCGCGATGTTCCGGCGGGCGAGACCGTCCTCGGCAACCCGGCGCGTGAGCTGTCCGAGCATCGTCGCCTGCAGGCTGCTCTGCGCGGGCTGGCGGACGAACCGTCATAGAGAGCCCGCTCGACGGCCGCCCTAGGGCCTAGAGTCGATCAAGGTGCTCCGGAGATTCTTCGCTGACAGCGCTGTGTACGGGGTGGCCGCGCTGGTCAGCCAGGGCATCGGCCTGCTGCTGTTTCCCTTTCTGGCGCACCACTTCTCGCCGCGCGAGTACGGCATCATCGACATCCTCGGGCTGGTGGCGATCCTCACCAACCTGACCGTCGCACTCGAGGTCAACCAAGGACTCGGGCGTCACTTCGTCGAGGCGTTCGAGTCCGAACGCGTGGACTATGCCTCGACGGCGCTGCTCTTCACGGTCGGCGCCTACACCGTCTTTGCGGCGATCGCCCTGCCGTTGGCTGTGCCGCTGACCCACGTCCTGCTGGCGCCGGACGTCGACCCGTGGATCACGCGGGTCGCCATCGTCTGGATCTGGGTCGCGGGGATCGTCTATCTCGCTCAGGACCAGTTGCGCTGGCGCATGCGACCGCAAGCCTATGCGCTCGTGACGATGACGACGGTGACCGTCACCACCGGCTCGACCGCGGTGCTGGTCTTCGGTTTCGGCGTGGGCGTCATCGGCGCCCTCCTCGGCCAGCTCTTCGGCGCGCTCGCAGCGGCGCTCACAGTGTTCCTGCTCTCCAGGCACGCCTACGCCCTGCGCTTCGATCGTCGCAAGCTCGGCATCATGCTCGCCTTCTCGGCGCCGCTGGTGCCCTCGAGCATCGGCGTGTTCCTCAACGGCTTCGCCGATCGGCTGGTGCTCCAGCACACCCGCTCGCTCGCCGATGTCGGCGTCTACGGCGCCGCGTTTCGAATCGCCACGGTCGTGGCCCTTCTGCTCGCCGGTTTCCAGGGAGCCGCCACGCCGCTGATCCTCGCGCGACACCACGAGCCCGCGACCCGCGATGAGCTGGCGCGTATCTTTCGCCTGTTCAGCGCCGCCGCACTGATCGCCTTTCTCGTGGTGTCGATGTTCGCCGACACCGAGGTCCGCTTGTTGGCGTCTGCTGTCTACGCCCGCGCGGACATCCTCGTGCCATACCTGTTCATGTCAGCGCTGCTGTTCGGCGTCTACGTCTTCGCTCCCGGGCTCACGATCGTCAAGCGGACGCGGACCTCCGCGATGATCAGCGTCTCGGCGGGCCTGTTGAACCTGGGCCTTGCGCTGGCGCTCGTGCCGCCGCTCGGGATCCGGGGCGCGGGCGTGGCGACCGTTGCCTCCTCGGCGTGGTTCTTCGGCCTGACGATGTTCTTCAGCCAGCGCCACTATGCGGTGGCGCATGACTGGGCGCGCCTTGGCACCGCGCTGGCGGTGGCGATAGTTCTCCTGATCCTGGGACGAGCCGTGATCCCGATCGGCCGCGCCAACGCGCTCGCGTTCTGGCCGCTGGTGGCGAAAGCCGCACTTTCCTGTCTCGGCAGCGCCATGATCGCGGCGCTGCTCGTGCGCCGGGATGAGCTCGTGCTGCTCCGGAGCGGGCTGCGACGACCGCTTTCCGGGGCTAAGGGCAGCGTCTGATAGACGTCCAGCGGTTGCCCCGTGTCTATGCTGGGGGCCAAATGTGCGGAATCGCCGGGACAGTTGGAGGGGCGCCCCCCGACGCAGCGCTCCTCGAACGGATGGCGGCGACGATGGTCCACCGTGGCCCCGACGGCCAGGGCGCCTGGAGTGACGGGACCGCGGGCCTGGCGTTTCGGCGACTGGCGATCATCGATCTCGACGAGCGCTCCAACCAGCCGCTGCACCTGGGCGCGTTGCACCTCGTCTTCAACGGTGAGATCTACAATTACCGGGAGTTGCGCGACGAGCTGGCGGGACTGGGTCACCGCTTCGAGACCGAAGGGGACGGCGAGGTGCTGCTGCACGCGTGGGCGCAGTGGGAGGAGGACGCGCTCGAGCGTTTCAACGGCATGTTCGCGTTCGCCGTTTGGGACGACGAGCGTCGGCGGTTGACGCTCGCCACCGATCCGTTCGCAGAGAAGCCGCTGTTCTTTCACGCGGGCGACGGCCGGCTGCTGTTCGCCTCCGAAGTCCGCACGCTGCGCGTGGCCGATCCCACGATCGGGGTTCCCGACGAGCGTGCTGCGGCGAGCTTCGCGGCGTTCGGCACGATGCCAGATCTGCCGGCGACGTTCTTCGCCGACGTGCAACGCCTGGCGCCTGCGCACATCGCGCGCTGGGAGGGCGGACGTCTGCGGATCCACCGCTACTGGAATCCCAGCCAGATCGCCGTTCCGGGCGATCCAGCCGCTGCAGCCGAGCGGCTTGGAGAGCTGCTGTGCGACTCGGTTCGCCTGCGCCTGCGCAGCGATGTGCCGGTCGGCACCTCGTTGAGCGGCGGTGTCGACTCGTCGTCGATCGTGGCGATATCGTCGCTGTTGGCCGGCGATCACGCCCGTCATGCGTTCACTGCGACGTTTCCCGGCTTTGCGCGCGACGAGTGGCCGCACGCCGAGGCGGTCGCACGGGCAGCTGGCGTGGTTGAGCACCACGCAGTGCGCCCCCAGATGGACGAGCTGCTCGACGACCTCGAAGTGCTGGTCCGCGACCAGGAGGAGCCGTTCGCCAGCACGAGCATCTATGCGCAGTGGCGGGTGATGCGCGCTGCGCGCGAGGCGGGGGTGATCGTGCTGCTCGACGGACAGGGCGCCGACGAGCTCTTCGGCGGCTACGCCGGCATGGCCGGCCTGGCGCTGCGAAGCCGCGGGCCGGGAGCGGTACTCGCGGGACTGTTGGCCGACCCGGGCATCGCCGGCGAGCTGGCGCTCGCGTACTCGGCCAACCGGATGCCGCGCGCAGTTGCGCGTCGTCACCGGATGCGTAGCGCGTCCCCCTACGTCTCGCATGAGCGGGCGTGGGCCGCAAGCGCCGCCGTGGAGCCGCCCCCCGACTGGGAGAGCGATGGCTCGCCGCTGCGCCGCGAGCTCCTGAAGCAGACCTTCCGCACCAGCCTTCCGCAGCTCTGCCGTTTCGCTGACCGCGACAGCATGGCCCACTCCGTCGAGGTCCGCCTCCCGTTCCTCGATCGCCGAGTCGCCGAGTTCGCGCTCTCGCTGCCGCCGAGACTGCTCTTCCGCGACAACGAGACCAAGCGTGTCCTGCGCGACGCCTGCCGAGGCCGCGTGCCCGACGTCGTCCTCGACCGGCGCGAGAAGGTCGGCTACGAGACGCCCGAGGCGACATGGTTCAACTCGGCGACCGGACGGACGCGATTGGCCGAGATCCTGCTCGACCCGAGCGTGATCGCAAGCGGCCGTTGCGAGCCGGCCGAGGTCGAGCGGGACCTCGCCGGCGGAGCCTGGCGCGACGTCGGGGCGCTTTGGCGAGCGGTGAACGTCGAGCTGTGGCTGCGCGTCTCATCTCGCGCGACGACGCTTACCGGAGCTGCATGCGCGTGACGCCCGGCCGCGGGCGCAGGCTACGCGTTCTCCACGCGCCGGTCGAGATCGCCGGGCAGGCGACCCTCGCGGTTCGCGGGCTCCGCGAGCTGGGGGTGGAGGCGGAGGTCTTTGCGTCCCCGCACCCGTATGGCTACGACGCACCGGACATCGTGCCGCCGTCGCGACGTCTGGCGTTCGCGCGAACCGTGGCCGCCACCGTGCGCGACCACGACGTATTCCACTTTTACTACGGCCTGGGCTTTCATCCGCTGCTGCGACTGTCCGACGTGCGGGGGCTGCGCGCGTTGGGTAAGCGCGTTGTGGTGGAGTTCGTTGGAAGTGACGTGCGGATGCCGACGATCGAGGCCGCCCGCAACCCGTACTACGTGCGACTTGAGGGCGAGGACGACGACGCTGCCGAGTTGCGCATGCGCCGCTGGACGCGGATCACCGACGGTCACGTGGTCGTATGCGACCACGGGCTCGACCCCTTCGTCCGGCCCCGCTTCAGTCATGTGCACTACGTCGGCCAGCGCGTGGACACGAGCCGCCACACGCCGCGCCCGCCGCGCCCCGACGCTGTTCGGCCGGTCGTGGTGCACGCGCCGAGCGATTTCGCCGGCAAGGGGACCGCACACGTCCGACGTGCGGTGCAGGCGCTTAGTGCACGCGGGGTCGCGCTGGAGTACGTCGAGCTTCGGGGCAGCTCGCACTCCGAGGTGATGCGGCGCTGCGAGACGGCCGACATCGTCGTCGATCAGCTGTGCTCCGGGGCTCACGGGGTGTTCGCCGCCGAGGCGATGAGCCTCGCGAAGCCGGTGATCTGCAACATGCTGGCGGAGTACGCTGCGACCCTGCCGCCGGACTGCCCGATCATCAACGCCGACCCCGACACGATCACCGAGGTGCTCGGCAGTTGGCTGACGCGCCCGCACGAGCGACACGCGCTCGGGATCGCCTCGCGCGCGTACGCCGAGCGCCACTTCGACATACGCGTCGTCGCACGGCGCCTGCTCGAGGCCTACGAGGAGCTGCCGGGGAGATGAGCGACGTTCTCGTCATATCGTTCAGCGACCTGGCGCGCGATCCGCGCGTCGATCGCCAGCTCGGTGCTCTCCGCAGCCGCCATCATGTGGTGGCGGCGGGACTTGGCCGACCGGCTTACGACGATGTGAGGTTCATCGACCTCACGCCGTCCCCGCCTGCTCCCCTCGGTGAGCTCGCGCGGCGTGCCATCGGTTTCGCGCGTCTGGTTGCGCACCGCCACGAGTCCGTCTACTGGCGCAATCCGGGCATCCGCCTTGCGGTCGAAAGGCTCGCCGGCCACGGCGCCGCCGTCGTCATCGCCAACGACCTGTCGGCGTTGCCACTTGCCTGCGAGGTGGCCGGCGGGGCGCCGGTCGTGTTTGACGCGCATGAGCTGGCGACCGCCGAACAGGCCGATCTTCGCTGGTGGCGCATCGTCATGGCGCCCTACGCGGACGCGCTGCTGCGCCGGTATCTTCCACGAGTCGCCGCGATGATGACCGTGGCACCGGGCATCGCCGAGATCTATGAGCGTCGCTACGGCGTGAGCGCCGTCGTCGTGACCAACGCTTCGCGCCGGGCCGAACTGGAGCCCACGCCGGTCCATGAGCCGCTGCGTCTGATCCACCACGGTGTCGCTGATCCCCAGCGTCGCCTCGAGTTGATGATCGAGGCGACTGACCTGCTCGACGAGCGCTTCAGCCTCGATCTCATGCTGACGGGAGGCTCGGCGCGCTACTACGCACGCCTTGAGCGAATGGTCGCGGCACGCCCGCGCGTGAACCTGATCGAACCGGTCTCCCAGCGCGAGATCGTGCATCACTGCAATGCCTACGACGTCGGTGTGTATTTGCTGCCGCCGCGTAACGAAAACCTCCTGCACGCGCTGCCGAACAAGCTCTTCGAGTTCATCCAGGCGCGCTTGGCGATCGTCGTCGGTCCGTCGCCGGAGATGGCGCGGATAGTTCAGGCGTGGGATTGCGGCGTGGTCGCGGAGGATTTCAGCGCGGGCGCCATGGCCGCGGCGCTTAGTGGACTAACTGCGGAGCGGGTCGCGGCGTTCAAGCAGCGTGCACACCACGCGGCCGCCGAGCTGAGCTCGGAGCGCAACGGCGAGATCGTGCTCGATCTGATCGACCATGTGCTTCAGGCGTCCGCGCTGAGCTGACCGAGCAGGCGATCGCAAGCCGCGGGCGGCTTCCGTAGCTGGGTGCGGTCGGGAGGTCCTCCCGGTCGGAAGTCCTCCTCTACCGCAGGTCACGCCCGGCGCTTGTGCGCCACCGCGTGAAGCACGTCTCCGCCACCGCCGAGCCGGTCGGCGAGCCATGCCAGCGGGGCGGTGAGGGCGCAGGCGGCGACCGCGGCTCGCAGGGCAAGGCCACCCGGGAACAGGCAACGGCCGAAGATCGCGTACTGGATCGAGGCGGGAAGCCCCGCGGTGCTCGAGGACGTGCTCGTCTGGGCGTCCGCGAAGCCGCCGCGCTCGAGCGTCGCCCGCAGCGCGTCGGCGTCGAAGTGAAGTCTGTGACGAGGGAGGTCGAGGTGAAACCAAGCCCCGCCGAAGCGACGGCGCTGCCAGCAGCCGAAGTTCGGCACGCTGACGATTGCCACACCGCCGTCGCGCAATGCGCCCAGCACGCGGCGCAGATCGGCGACGGGATCCGTCACGTGCTCGAGCGACTGGCGGAAGACCACTGCGTCGTAGGACTCAGGCTCCAACTCCACATCGGCGAGCGTGCCGACGCGCGCGTCAACGCCTCGCTGGCGCGCCACCGCGCAAGCCTCAGGCGACGGCTCCACTCCCGTGACCAACCAGCCGCGTCGGACGAACCAGCTGCCGAGATCGCCGCGACCACAGCCGATCTCGAGCAGGCGAGCAGCAGGTAGCTCCGTCAGAAGTGCCAGGGGAGGGGTACGGAGCGCTTGGCGCTCCTGCAGGCGCCGGATTGCGTGGGAGACGAGTCCGAGCGCGCCCGTCGGCAGCCCGTAGGCGCCGTAGGTCTGCGGGTAGAAGGCGGCGAGCTCATCGGGCCTCACGATCGGGAGCGTGACACCGAGTCCGCAGACCATGCAGCACGCGACCGAGAACGTGCCGGGCGTGCCGTGGAGGCGATCGGGTGAGCTCAGCAGGGGGAGGCCCAGCTGCCCGTCACACGCGGGGCATCGCACTATGTCCTCCGGAGTGGACGCCATGTCAGACCGCACGTCTGCCATACACGCCACGACGTAACGCCAACGACTCACGCAGGCTGATGTCGGGCTCGATCGCCTCGGCTGGTGGGCGGGGTGAGCGCGGCTGCTGTCCGGCGGCGCGCCAGCCGGCGACGCGTCCCCGCAGTGCCGCCAGATCGCGGGAGAGGGCGAGATCGCCAAGGACGACGATCGCCTCGGTGATGAGTGCGCGGGGCGCCGCACGCCCACGCAGGACTCCGTAGCGCCGCAGTAGATAGCCTCGCGCGAAGCCGCCGTGGCGCCGCTGCTGAGCTGAGCGGTGCCCGTAGGTGGCCGAGCCCAGGTGGATGCCGACTGCATCGGGGGCGGTCACCGAGCGCCAGCCAGCTATCCGCAGGCGCAGCGCCAGGTCGAAGTCCTCCATGTAGGCGAAGATCGTCTCGTCCAGACCGCCGACCTGCTCCCATGCGGTGCGCCGGTAGGCCGCCGCCGTGCCGGCCGGACCCGCCAGGGCGGGGCTCGTGTCGTAGGCGCACGCGAGCGGCTTGCCCTGCTGTCGCGGGAACCCTGCCAGGGTCATGTCGGCGGATAGACCGATGCTGTCGATCCGCTCGCCGCCGGGCTGGAGCATGAGCGCGGCCACAGATCCGACGGTCGTCTGGTCCTCCAGCGGGCCGGTCAGCCGCTCGAGGAAGTCCGGACGGCAGTCGACGTCGTTGTTGAGCAGCACCACGATCTCGCCGCTGCTCTCCTGCACTCCCCGGTTGCAGGCCTTGGAGAATCCCTGGTTGCTGCCGAGGCTCAAGACCGTGACCTGCGGCCAGTCGGCGCGCAGGCGCCCGGGCGTTCCGTCGCTGGACCCGTCGTCGACCACGATCACTCGGTGGGGCGCCGTTTGGCGCGCCAGGTGCTCCAGGCAGGCGCGCGTGAGCTCGTAGTGGTCGTGGACGGGGACGATCACGTCGATCGAGGGAGTCACGCCGGGCCATGCTATTGAGCGGCGCTCGTGGGGCGCGGTGGTGGAGTTAGCCTTGCCCGACCTTGATGAGCGCTCAGTCGCCCCACATCGGCCTCAACCCGATCTTCCTCGTGCCCGGTGAGACCGGGGGGATGGAGATCGCCGCGCGCGAGCTGGTCCCGGGCCGCCGGTGGCCGGTTTGCAAGGGCGCTTT
>DAIOGX010000060.1:0-12792 GCA_036744995.1 Solirubrobacteraceae bacterium
GCCCGGCACGGACTCCAGCGTGCGCAGCTCGACCAGCAGCTCCTTGCGCAGCAGCACGCCGACCGTCGTCCTCATCCCCGGGGGTTTTGCCGTCACCGCGCCCGCCCGCCCCGAGGTGAGTTCACCCCGCGGCGGGGCCTCGGCGTCCGCAGGCGTCGCGCCGTGCGGGCTCCCGGTCGCGGCGCTCACCGGTACAGCTCCGCGATCTCGGTGGGGTCCACGTCGCAAGCGGCGCGCAGCAGCGCCGGCCGTCCTGCACGCAGGCCGAGCACCACGTCGGCCTCGGCCAGCCCACCGGTAGGGTCGTGGCTGGAGATCACCCGCGTGCGCTCTGACGCCGCTCCCACCAGCGGATCGATCAGCTCGATCGCCGCTGGGTCGAGATTGGCGCGCGGCTCGTCAAGCAGCAACAGCTGGGGGTCATGCAGGGTGGCCCGGGCGACCGCCACACGCTGGACCATCCCGCGCGAGAGCGTCCGCAGCGGCTCATTCATCCGCCCGGTCATCGCGACGGCCTGGAGTAGCTCCTGCACCCGCTCTTCTCCCACCCCGTGCAGCCGCGCGTGGAAACGCAGGTTCTCGCGAGCGGTCAGCTCGCGGTAGAGCAACGGCTCGTGGCCAAGTAGCCCAATCCGTCCGCGCACCGCCCACCCTTCCTCGGGCAGGCTCTTGCCGAGCACACTCACATTGCCGGCGTGAGGTCTCAGCAGCGTTGCGAGTATGCGTAGGAGGGTCGTCTTGCCGGCACCATTTGGTCCGAAGACCACGAGCGTCTTGCCCACGTCCAACGACAGCGAGACATCGCTCAGCGCCGCGCGCTCACCGTAGTGGCGAGCGAGCCCTTCGAGTTGGAGCGCGGCCACACTAGGCTCTTGACAGCTGGAGCGCGCTTGCTTGTTGCGCCTGCGCGATCAACTTGCGCACGGCCTGCTCGCCTTCGGATGAGGTCTTGCCGCCCGCCCCACCGTCGCGCAGCAGCACCACCGGATCGGGGTCGCCGTTGACGATGCCCTCAAAAAACTCCTTACGGTCCTGATATGTCGGCAGCGTGGCCTTCGCCCAGCCGCGCACCTCGTTCAGCAGAACCGCCAGGTGCGCGTAGGGCTCACCGAACTGGCCTTCGATCTCCCGCTTCATGCGCTTGGCCAGCGCAGGCGACGCCCCCGCGGTGGAGATCGCGATTGCCAGCGGTCCCGTGCGTACGATTGCGGGCAGGATGAAGTTGCACAGCGGTGGCACGTCAACGATGTTCACGAGCATCGCCCGGCGCTCTGAGTCCTCGAATACAGCGATGTTCACGTCGGTGTCGTTCGTCGCCGCGATAGCCATGAACACGCCCTCCAGGTCGGGTGGGCCCGCATATACGCGTCGCTCCCAGCGAATCGAACCCTCGCGCGCATACTCCGTCAGGGCCGGCTCAGCCACGGGCGCAATCAACGTCACATCGGCGTCGCAGGCGAGCAGACCGTCGATCTTCTCCAGTCCGATCTCGCCCCCGCCGACGACCACGCACCGTCGGCCGGTCAGCTTCAGGCAGGCGATGTAGAACGGGGTGTCGAGCATCCCCTGCACGCAGCTCTGGTCGCAGATCCCTCTACGCAACTGACAGACGCACTCCTTGCCAGCATAGGCTTGGGCGGGCATGCCCAAAGGTTAGCTTTCTTGTTGTAAGGCGCCCCATGCTGGCGGATCTTCGATCCGTCTGGCACAGGACATACATGCGCCGCCCGGCGGCATCAAAACCCTTGCCGCGACAGGTCCTCTACCGCGGCAGCCCCCCAAACCCTTGCCGCAGCAGGTCCTCTACCGCGGCAGGCCCCGTCCCAGCGCGCGCGCTCCCACGCGCGCGAGCGCCACTGCGCCGTTGCGCCACGCGCGCTCGCGGTCGGCCTCGCGTCCCGAGCGCATCTTCGCGACGGCCCGCGCGGCCCGCGTGCTCGCCTCGTCGTACGGACCCCACCACAGCCCGCGTGGGCCCGGCGGGTCCCAGGTGATCAGCTTCTCCTGCGCGCAGGCCCGCAATCCGGCCTCGCCGAGCGTCTTACCCAGCCCCCCTCCGGCCGCTGCCCCCCACGGCCCGCGCGAAACGGTCGGGCCGGGGAGATGGTCGTTCAACCACACCATGCCCGCGTGCAGCTCGCGCGCGATCCGTAGGCCCCGGTAGCGGTCGGCCGTCCACACCGACGCGCCCAGCCCGTAGTCGCTGTCGTTTGCCAGCGCGATCGCCTCGTCCTCGGAGTCGACCGTCACGACCGCCAGCACCGGTCCGTCCACCGGCTCGCGCATCAAGCGCATCTCGTGCGTCGCGCCGGTGAGAATGGCGGGCGCGTAGAACGAGCCTCCAGCGCACCCCGCCGGGCTCACGGGACCCCCGCAGCACAATGTCGCGCCCTGCTCAACGGCCTCGTTCACAAGCTCCTCGATATGCGCCAACCGTCGCGCCGACGCCAGCGGTCCGACCTGCGTGCGGGGGTCGGCGGGGTCGCCCACCCGCAGCGCGGTGGCCGCGTTCACGAGTCCCGCAGTGAACTGCTCAGACACCTCGCGCGCAACATATACGCGCTCGACCGACCCGCGCGCCTGTCCCGCGCCCGCGCAGCCGGCCCACAGAGCGCCCCCCACCGCGCGCGGAAGATGCGCGTCGGCGAGCACGAGCATCGCGTCCTTGCCCCCCAGCTCGACGGTCACCTCCTTCTCATGTGACACGCAGGCCCGCGCCACCACCCGGCCGACGGCGGGCGAGCCCGTGAACAGGACCTTGTCCACCGGCGCCCGCGCGAGCGCCACCCCGCCCTGTGCGCCGCCGTGCACGATCCGTACCAACCCCTCGGGCAGGGCCGCCCGCGCCAGCACCCGCGCGATCCGCTCGCCCGCCAGGCAGGCTCGCGCGGCGGGCTTGAACGCGACGCCATTCCCCGCCAATAGCGCCCCCGCGATCTGTCCGAGCGGCTGCGCGAACGGCGCGCTCCCGGCCCCGATCACGCCCACCACGCCAAATGGCTCGTATGTCACCCGCGCGCGCTTGGCGATCGACATCGAACGGTGGATTCCCACCCGCCGCGCGCCCAGCGCCTCGGCCCCATCTTCGGCGACCCAGATCAGTGCGTCGATCGCCGGCAGCAGCTCGAGCGCCGCGATCTCCGCGCGTGGCCGTCCCTGCTCGCGCGCGAGTATCTTTTCCAACTCGTCGAACTCGTCGATCACCGCCTGCGCCATGCGGCGCATGTACCTGGCGCGGTCCTTGACCCGCAACAGCGCCCACAGCGGCTGCACCTTTCTCACCGCCTCGACCACCTCGTCGATCCGCTCAGGTGGCGTTGCCTCCACGCTGCCCAGCGGCTTCCCCGTCGCCGGATCGCGCGCCTGCAGGTCGGTCTCGCGCAAGAACGTGCTCATAGCCCGAGCGATTATCCCTCCTCCAAGCCGCGTGCCCGGCGAATCTCCTCCAGCCGCTCGGCCATTAGCTTCTCCGCGTCATCATCGGGCGCGTAGAAGCGCACCCCGGCCACTCCCTCCGGCAGCAGCTCCTGTGGAGAGACATGCCCTGGGTGATCGTGTGGGTAGTCGTACCCGCCGACCTCCTGTCCCGGCCGGGGTGGGTGGGGACCGGATCGCAGCCACCCCGGCACCGGCGCCGCGCCATGCTCACGCACGTGACGCTCGGCCGCGCCCAGCGCGCGCCCGGCGAGGTTCGACTTCGGCGCCAGCGCCAGATAGATGGCCGCTTGCGCCAGTGCGAAGCGCGCCTCGGGCAGACCGACGTGCTCGACCGCCTGCGCTGCCGCGACCGCCACCCCCAGCGCGCCAGGGTCGGCGTTGCCGACGTCCTCTGAAGCCAGGATCACCATCCGCCGCGCGATGAACCGCGGGTCCTCGCCGCCCTCCAGCATCACCGCGAGGTAGTACAGCGACGCGTCCGGATCCGATCCGCGCGTGGCCTTGATCCATGCGGAGATGTAGTCGTAGTGGCGGTCGCCCTTTTTGTCGTACAGCACCGCCCTGCGCTGCAGCGCGTCCTCGGACCGCGCGATGCTCACGTGTTTCTCTCCCAGCTCCGCCGCCGTCGTGAGTGCCAGCTCCAGTGCGTTCAGGGCGGTGCGCGCGTCGCCTTCACTGCGCGCCGCCAGGAAGTCGATCGCCTCCTCGTCGGTCGGCGTTGCGCCACCCACTGCGGCACGGCGCAACACAGCTCCTACCTCCTCCGTGCTCAACGCCTGCAGCGCGTACACGCGCATGCGCGAGAGCAGGGCGCCGTTGACCTCGAAAGCCGGGTTCTCGGTGGTGGCCCCGATCAGCGTGACGAGGCCGTCCTCGACGGCTGGCAGCAGCGCATCCTGTTGGGCCTTGTTGAAGCGATGGATCTCGTCGAGGAAGAACACCGTAGGTGGACCACCGGTGGCTCGGCGATGAGCGGCGCGCTCGAGCACGGCGCGCACCTCAGCACGGCCGGCTTGCACGGCGCTCAGCTCCTCGAATGTCGCCCGTGAGTGTTCGGCGAGGATACGAGCGAGCGTCGTCTTGCCGCTTCCGGGTGGTCCGTAGAGCACCATCGAATGAGGGTGCCCCTGCTCGATGGCTGTCCGCAGCGCCGAGTCGCTGCCGAGCAGGTGCGTCTGACCGACGAAGTCGGAGAGCGTGCTCGGCCGCATGCGCGCCGCCAGCGGGCGATCGTCTCCGGCTGGGACGCTCCTGAGCTCCAGGTCGCTTCCGGCGTCCTCGTCGAACAGCGTGTCCATCCATCTCAGTATCGCGCGCACGGCACCTGCATCCGTATCCCCACTCACCTCGCTTTGTGCGCCACGCACCCATATCCCGCGGGGTGGACGGAGCACGTAGCGAACAGGTGGGGATTTAGGTTCTGGGGCAGGTCGTCGAGGAGGGCATGTCGAACAGATAAAGCCCGTGTTTGCCATGTGGTTGCAATTGGATCCCACGAATGTGGAGCGATCCGCAAAATGAGGGTCGGTGCGGCCGAGCTGCGGGGCGGGGGGGCCGAGTTCCCGGGAGCGGGCCTGGACTTCTTGGGCGGCGGCGGGATCGCTGCCCGCTCTCCGCTGCAGCTGTTCTGGCGTCGCTTCCGCCAGGACCGTGTCGCCCTAATGTCGATGGCGTTCATCGCCTTTGTAGTCGTCCTCGCCGTGACGGCGCCCCTCGTGGTCAAACTGCTCGGTCTGCCGGGGCCCAACATCGAGAACGCTAACCTCACAAACGCCTTCGGCAGTCCTCTCGGGCCGAGCGCTGCGCACCCGTTCGGCGTCGACCAGCTCGGCCAGGATGTCATGTCGCGGGTCATCTACGGCGCGCGTATATCGCTCGAGGTCGGCATCTTCGGCACCGCCATAGCGACCGCGATAGGCGTCTTCATCGGCGTGCTCGCCGGCTACTACGGCGGCTTCCTCGACACGCTCCTGTCGCGCCTGATCGACGTCGTGCTGTCGATCCCGATCCTGCTGCTTGGCCTTGGCCTCGGCGCGGCGTGCGGCGTCAAGGGCTGCGTGAAAGGACTGGTCCAGCCCGGCCTCGGGTCGATCATTTTCATCGTCGCGCTGGCCAACTGGACCTACATCGCGCGCATCGTCCGCGGCCTGGTGCTGTCGCTACGCGAGCGCGAGTTCGTCGAGGCGTCGCGCTCACTCGGCGCATCGAATACGCGCATCATGTTCCGCGAGATCCTCCCCAACCTCGCCGCACCGCTGATCGTCTACTCGAGCCTGCTGATTCCTGTGAACATCCTCTTCGAGGCAGCCCTTTCGTTTCTCGGAGTCGGCATCAGGCCGCCGACGGCCAGCTGGGGCGAGATGATCGCCCAGGCGACTCCGATCTTCAACACCGCGTGGTGGTACATGACATTTCCGGGCGTCGCTCTGCTGCTGACCGTGCTCGCCTTCAACCTGGTGGGCGACGGTCTACAGGATGCCCTCAACCCAAGAACGGCCCGATGACCCGACGACGGCGACAGTCGCAAACGCAACCAAAGGAGGCGCCATGATCAAGACGATGAGGATAGGTGCGCTGGTGGCGCTCGCGGCTGCGTGCGCGACCACGATCGCGGCCTGCGGTTCGGGCGGCACGAGCTCGAGCTCCGTCAACGCTAACGGCATCCAGAGCCCCAAGACCGAGCCGCAGACTGGAGGCAAACGCGGCAGGACGCTGATCGTGCTGAACCACGAGGACTTCGAAAACATCGATCCGGGTATCGCGTACTTCTCGATCGACTATGAGGCCGTATATGCGACGCAGCGGCCGCTGTTCTCCTACAGGCCGAACACATTCGCCGAAGCCAGCCCCGACCTGGCCTCCGGACCAGCGGAAATCTCCTCAGACGGCAAGACGATCACGGTCCACATTCGCCACGGCGTTCACTTCAGCCCGCCGGTCAACCGCGAAGTGACCTCGGCCGATGTCGCCTACGCGATCGAGCGCGGCGCCAACCCGAATGTCGCCAATCCCTACTTCGAAAGCTACTTCTCTTCCCTGGAAGGCTTCAGCAAAGCCAAAGGCGGACCATTCCCCGGGATCACCACGCCGGATAAGTACACGATTATCTTTCACCTGGCCAAGCCAAACGCGCAGATCGTCCTCGACGCGCTCGTGCTACCGCTGAGCGCACCCGTGCCCGAGGAATATGCCAAGAAGTACGACGCGAAGAAGCCGACGGAATACGGCAACTACCAGGTCGCCACGGGCCCGTATATGTTCAAGGCTGACAGCGAAGGAAAGGTGCTGGGGGTCGGCTACCAGCCCGGCAAGTCCGCGACGCTCGTGCGCAACCCCAACTGGAACTCGGCCACCGACTTCCGGCCCGCTTATCTCGACGGGATCGACATCCAGATCGGCGGCGACAAGAATGTGATCGGGCGTCAGGTGCTCGAAGGCTCAGACATGGTCCAGAACGACCCGCCCGCCAAAACGATCGTCCAGTTGGCCTATGAAAAGTTCCGCAGCCAGCTCGAGATCTCCCCGGGTGCCGGCACCCACTACATCGCCGTCAACAACAAGCAGGGCCCGTTCGCCAACATCAACCTGCGTAAGGCATTCTGGGCGGCGCTCGACCGTGTCGCGATGAACAAGGCCTCCGGCGGCAGCCTCGTGGCGGATGTGGAGACGCACTTCCTCTACCCGGAAATCCCCGGCTTCGAAGATGCCGGCGGACTCGCCGGACCGAAGGTCGACTACAACGAACACCCCGAAGGCGACATGGCCGTCGCCGGAAAGTACATGCGGCTCGCCGGCTACCCGAGCGGGAAGTACACCGGCTCAAAGACACTCCAGGTAGTCGGCTCGACCGCCCATGCCGAAGAAGCCGAAATCGCGAACAGCACACTGAGGAGTCTCGGCTTCAACACGAAACTCAGTCTCGTCGACCAGTCGGTCATGTACGCGAAGTACTGCGGTGTGCCGGCTGAAGAGATCGACGTCTGCCCGAACGTCGGCTGGGTCGCCGACTTCGCCGACGGCCAGGCGGTGCTCGACGTCGCGTTCAACGGTAAGAACATCATCCCGTCCGGCAACAACAACTGGGGTCAGGTAAACGACCCCACGATCAACGCGGCGATGGACAAGGCCGAGCTGTTGATCGGCAAAGAAGCGCGCGAAAAGGCGTGGGCGGCGATTGATGAGGAACTCGTGGCCGATGCCGCAGCTGTGCCGTACGCCTTCATCAAGGAACCGGTCATCGAGTCCAAGGACGTCGCGGGCGTGGGTGATCTGTGGAACGCGGGAGCGTGGGACTACTCATTCACCTCGCTGAAGTAGTCCGGTGAGGAGCTGGGAAGGCTCACGCCGACGGTCATGACGCGCTACATCATCCGCCGGCTGCTGTGGGGAGCGCTGCTGCTGCCGCTCGTATCGGCGCTTACGTTTGTGCTGTTCAGGATCTTGCCGACGGGCGACCCGGCGCGCCTGCGCGCTGGCCGCAGCGCGAGCCCCAAAGTGATCGCCGAGCTCAGGGTCGACCTGGGTTTGAATAAACCCCTGATCGATCAGTTCTGGCTCTACATGAAGGGCATCTTCCTGCACTTCAATCTTGGCTACAGCTACTACAGCACTGCGCCGGTTAGGGGTCTGATCGCCGACCGCCTGCCGGCGACTATCTCGCTGACGCTGGGCGCCGCGGTGATCTGGCTGCTGTCGGGGCTGGCGGTGGGGATCATCTCGGCCGTGTGGCGGCGCTCGAAGCTCGACCGCGCGGCGATGGGCACCGCACTGGTGCTGATCTCCGCGCCCGAATACTGGCTCGGGCTGATCGCTCTGTACCTGTTCGCGGCCGACATCGGTCAGCTGAAGGTGTTCCCCGGCGCGGGCAGCTACGTGGGGCTGACCAGCGACCCCTGGAAATGGCTCACCTCGCTGATCCTGCCCTGGCTCGTGCTCGCCGCGACAAACGCGGCGATCTACGCGCGCCTGATCCGCGGGAACCTGATCGAGACGATGGGCGAGGACTACATCCGCACCGCGCGCGCCAAGGGCTTGACCGAGCGTCGTGTGATCCTGCGCCACGGCCTGCGCTCGGCGATCAACCCGGTGATGACGATCCTCGGGCTCGACATCGGAATTCTGCTCGGCGGGGCGGTGCTGGTCGAGACGGTCTTTGAGATTCCCGGGATCGGACGGTTGAACTACGACGCGATCACCCATTCGGACTTTCCGATCGTGCAGGGTACGGTGCTGGTCGCCGCGCTGTTCATCATCGTGGCGAACATCGTCGTCGATATCGCGTACGCATATCTCGATCCGCGAGTACGTTTCCGATGAGCACCGTCGCGGAGCCGCTGCTGCGGGTGGAGGATCTGCGGGTGGAGTTTCCCACCGAGGATGGGGTCCTACACGCGGTCGATGGAATCTCCTATGACCTGCAGAGTGGGCGCACGCTGGGGATCGTGGGTGAGTCGGGCTCGGGCAAGACGGTCTCCTCGCTGACGACGATGGGCCTCACGCGCCGCACGGGTGCGCATATCTCGGGGCGGATCTCGTTCGAGGACCGCGACCTGCTGACGCTCTCAGAGGAGGAGATGCGCAAGCTGCGGGGCAACGAGATCGCGATGATCTTCCAGGACCCGCTGTCCTCATTGCACCCCCTGTACACGGTGGGTGCGCAGATCGTCGAGGCGGTGCGCACGCACCGCGACGTATCCAAGGCCCAAGCCCGAGCACGCACGGTCGAGCTGCTGGAGCTGGTCGGCATCCCCGACGCCGCACGATGCGTGGGTGACTACCCGCATCAGTTCTCGGGCGGCATGCGCCAGCGCGCGATGATCGCGATGGCGCTTGCCAACGAGCCGAAGCTGCTGATCGCGGACGAGCCCACGACCGCGCTCGACGTGACCGTGCAGGCGCAGATCCTCCGATTGTTGAAGCATTTGCAGCAGGAGCTGGGGATGGCGATCGTGATCGTCACCCACGACCTCGGTGTGGTCGCCGAGATGGCCGATGAGATCGCGGTGATGTACGCGGGGCGGATCGTCGAGTCGGCCTCGACCGAGCTGCTCCTCTCCGCCCCCGAGCACCCCTACACGTGGGGCCTGTTGAAGTCGATCCCCACACTCGATGGCCCCCGTGCACAACAGCTCGAGCCGATCCCCGGTAACCCACCGAGCCTGATCGACCGGCCCTCCGGCTGTCACTTCCATCCGCGCTGCCCCTATGCCCAGCCTGAGCACGCGCGTATCGACCCGCGCCTGGAGACGGTCTCTGGAGATGCGCGCCATGTGGTCGCGTGCCTGCTCGACTCTGAGGTTCGGCGGCGCCTGTGGAGAGAGAGACCCCGATGAGTGCTGGGGAGCCGCTGGTCGAAGTGCGTGATCTGGCCAAGCATTTCCCGATCAAGCGCGGGGTCGTCTTTCAGCGCAAGGTCGGCGCGGTCAGGGCGGTCGATGGGGTGAGCTTCGACGTGAACCGCGGCGAGACGTTGGGCATCGTCGGTGAGACGGGCTGCGGTAAGAGCACAACGGCGCGGCTGATCATGCGCCTGCATGATGCGACCTCGGGCGAAGTGCGCTTCGACGGGCGCGACATCACGCGCATGAAGGGCGCGGAGCTGAAGAAGGTAAGACCCGAGATGCAGATGATCTTCCAGGACCCCTACTCGTCGCTGAACCCGCGCAAGACGGTCGGCTCGATCGTCTCAGAGCCGTTCGCGATCCACGGTCTGTACCCGGACAAGCAGGCGCGCAGGCGCGCGGTGCGCGAGCTGATGGACACGGTGGGATTGAACACCGAGCACTACAACCGCTATCCGCACGAGTTCTCCGGCGGCCAGCGCCAGCGCATCGGCGTCGCCCGCGCGCTTGCGCTCAAGCCCAAGCTGCTGATCGCCGACGAGCCCGTCTCCGCACTCGACGTCTCGATCCAGGCACAGGTCCTGAACCTGCTACGCGACATGCAACGCCGCTTCGGGCTGACAGTCGTGCTGATCTCCCACGACCTCTCGGTCGTGCGCCACATGTGCGACCGGGTGGCGGTCATGTACAGCGGCAAGATCGTCGAGTTGGCGCCCAACGAGCAGCTGTACAGCCACCCGAGCCATCCATATACGCGCGAGCTGCTCGCGGCCGTCCCCCGTGCGCGGTGGTATCGGGGCGCTTCAGTGTCGTGATGTTCGCCACGAGGTCCTTGGGGCGTACGATCACGGAGTGACGAACACCGACACTGCCGCCGAGGCGCAGGAGCTTTTGCAGCGGCTGGTGCGCTTCAACACGGTCAACCCGCCCGGCAATGAGCGCGCGGCGCAGGAGTACCTCGCGAATCATCTTACGGCCGCGGGTTTCGCGTGCGAGCTGCTCGGCCCAGAGCCCGAACGTCCCAACCTGGTGGCGCGCCTGCGCGGCGCATCCTCAGGCCCCACCTTGTGTTACCTCGGTCACGTCGATACCGTGCTCGCCGACCCGGCGGAGTGGACGCGCGACCCGTGGTCGGGCGAGATCGCCGACGGATATCTGTGGGGGCGCGGCGCGCTCGACATGAAGTCGCAGGTCGCGGCGGAGATCGCCGCCGCGGCGTCGCTGGCCCGCGCGGGCTGGCGACCTGCGCGGGGAGAGCTGCTGATTATCGCCCTCGTCGATGAGGAGACGGGGGGCGCGGTCGGTGCGGAATGGCTCACCGATACGCACTCAGAGCTGGTGCGCTGCGACATGCTCGTCAACGAGGGCGCGGGCTGCGTGTTCGAATATGGAGGCCCGCCCGCCCGGCGCTACTACGGTGTATGTTGCGCCGAGAAGGGCAGGTTCCGCTTCACGGTCACCACAGACGGCGTGGCCGGGCACGCTTCGATGCCGGACATGGGCGAGAACGCGCTGCTGAAGCTGGCGCCGCTGCTGGAGCGGCTCGGCGCGCGCCAGCCCTCCTACGAGCTGACGGCCGAGCCGAGCGCGTTCCTGCGTGCGCTCGGCGAGGACCCCGAGGACCCGGCTGGCTCGATCGCGCGCTTGCGCGCCGCCGACATGCGTCTGGCGACGATGTTCGAGCCGATGCTGGGCATCACGTTCGCGCCCACGATGATCAGTGCGTCGGAGAAGCTCAACGTAATCCCCAGCAAGGCCGTTCTGAAAGTGGACTGTCGCGTGCCCTCGGGTCTCGGCGAGGAGCAGACGCGGCGCGCGATCGCGGAGGTGCTCGGCCCGGAAGACGGCTTCCGGATCGACTTCACCGAGCGCATCGTCGGCAACCGATCGCCGATGCAGTCCCCGCTGATGGACGCGATCTCGGAATGGGTCTCCGCGCACGATCCCGGCGCGCACACCGTGCCGACGATCCTTCCCGGCTTCACCGACTCGCGCCACTTCCGCGCGGCGTTTCCGGAGTGCATCGCCTATGGCTTCTTCCCCCAGCGCCACCAGTCACTGCTCGAGACCGCGCCGCTGATCCATGCCGCTGAGGAGCGCATCGACGTGCGTGACCTGGCGTTTGCCACGGAGTTCTTCGCAGACCTCGCCCAGCGTGTACTCGGGTGATTTAGGGGATCGGCGGATCGATCAGAGGTCGGCCGGCGACCGACGGGGGCGCTCTTCGAGTCGCGTGGTTTAGAGATCGAGGGTGGTCCTGGACGAAGATTTGATTCAGGGTGCATAATGCGCTGATGAAGCCAGGGACGGCTACAGGGCCGGGGCAGGCGTCTTCGACGCAGCCAGGTCAGCTGGTCTCCACTCAGCAGCCAGGTCAAGCGGTCGCTAGGCATGTAGGTCATCAAACCGGCTCGACGCGGGAAGGTCAGGCGGTCGCGCCGCACGCTCATGCCCTCGTCGCGCATGGCGCGTTGGCGGATGGCAAGGCGGCCCCGGTCAGCGCGGCGACAGCGCAGCCCCCAGCGCCGCATGCCTCGGTCGTGCAGGAAATCCAGAACACGGCCCTCAACTGGGAGCCCGTCGTCGGAATCCTGTTCTTCGTGGTGATCATCCTCGTGATGTGGCGGATGCTGAAAGTGATGCCGAAAGTGAAGCCCCAGCAGATCAAGCCGGCGTCGAAGCAGGCGGTGTCGTTCATGGATATCGCCGGTGTTGACGAGGCCAAGGCGGAGCTTCAGGAGATTGTCGAGTTCCTGCGTGACCCCACCCAGTTTCAGAAGCTGGGGGCGAAGGTGCCGAAGGGCATCCTCCTGCATGGGCCGCCCGGGACGGGCAAGACGCTGCTGGCGAAGGCCGTGGCGCACGAATCCGGGGCGCAGTTCTTCGCCCAGTCGGCGGCCTCTTTCGTGGAGATGTTCGCGGGCCTCGGGGCCGCGCGCATTCGCCGGCTGTTCGCGATCGCGCGCAAGCACGAACCGGCGATCATCTTCATCGACGAGCTCGACGCCGTCGG
>DAIOGX010000061.1:0-12781 GCA_036744995.1 Solirubrobacteraceae bacterium
GCGTTTCTGGCGTGGTGGAGCAAGCGACTGGAGTTGGTCCTCGGATCGCTCGACGGCCGGGAGAAGCCCGTTCGCGTAGAGGACAGATTCTGGCTGGGGCGTTACCTCGAGCTCGCGCCCGCGCGCTTCTGGACGGCGGTCCTCGATGACCCCGGCTGCAACCTGAGCATGTGGAACCTGCATGAGCACACGCTCGAGTCTGGCCCCGACGAAGTGCTCGTGGATGGCCGCTGGCCGCTGCGTTTTCTCGACCTCGACGGTTTCGATCCCGACCGGCCCTATCGTCTCAGCCCGCTGGCCAGCCGCACGCGAGTGAGCCGTTCGCCCGTCTTGCGCGAGCTGTGCATCCGCTATGCCGAGGAGCTCAGGCAGGCGGGCTGGCTCGACGTCGATCACCGTCGTGACGTGGGCCGTCCCCTTGCCGACGGGCTCCCCTACGACGACTCGCTGCGGGTCCTACATGCGCGCGCGGCGGCACTCGGAATGGACTTTGCGGACCTGTTCAGCGAGGAGGGCACGCGCGCGTTCACAGACTGGCTTTCCGGGCCCGCGCCGTGGGGGGCGACGCACGGCATCAACCGCTACGTCTTCTATCGCATCGCGCGCGAGCGGCCCGATGTGCTGCGCGCCTATCCTGACCTCAACGGCGCCGACGGCGCCTCCTACGTCGAATGGTGTTGGGCATTTGGGCGTGAGGAGCTCGGCCTGCTCGACCGCTTCATGCCTCTGCGGCCGGGCCAGCAGAAGGTAGTCCCCGCCCACGCCACGCATCCCGGCCAAGCGTCGGCGCACCCTCGCCCCGAGGTGGCAGCCGGCGAGGTGGGGACCGAGCGAGCGCCGGGGCCGCCACAACTGGCTGTGCGCGTCAGCGGCTACCTGGGCAACACGCTCGGACTGGGCGCCGCCGCCCGTGGTTATGTAAAGGCTCTCTCCGCGGCCGGCGTCCGGGTGAGCACGACGAGCGTGCCGTTGCACCATCTGGCGCTGCCGGCTTCGCTAGCCGCCGAGTACGGCCTGCATGGCTTTGAGGATCTCGTCCACGAGGCGGGCCACGCCTTCGAGCTCGTGGCTGTCAATGCCGATGAGCTCCCCGACTTCGTGGCACGGTTGGGCGAGGACTATTTCGAGGGTCCCCGGATCGGCGTCTGGGGATGGGAGACAAACAGCATTCCCTCACGCTGGCAGCGCGCGTTCGCGCTCGTCGATGAGATCTGGGTCTACTCGCGGTTCATGGCCGAGAACATCGGTGCGGTCGCGCCTGTGCCGGTCATCACCCTCCCGCCGCCCGTCCAGCGGCCGGCCGAAGCGGCCGCTCCGTTGCGTCTCGGTGTCCCCGAGGGCTTTCTCTTCCTGTTCATGTTCGACTACCTGAGCACGATCCAGCGTAAGAATCCGGTGGGCCTGATCGAGGCGTTCAAGCATGCCTTTGCCCCTGGCGAGGGGCCGCAGCTGCTGATCAAGACGATCAACGCCCCACTGCGCCCGCTGGCCGACGAGGAGGTGCTGTGGGCCTGTCACGGGCGTCCCGACATCCACGTGGTCGACCGCTCGCTCTCAGGCGTTGAGCTGAACGGGCTGATGGCGGCATGCGACTGCTACGTCTCGCTCCATCGGGCGGAGGGCTTTGGGCTGACGATGGCCGAGGCGATGGCGATCGGCAAGCCCGTGATCGGGACCGGCTACTCGGGCAACGTCGACTTCATGAACAGTGAGAACAGCTATCTGATCGACTACGAGATCGGCCTGGTGGGACCGGAATGCGAGATCTACCCGCCCGACGGCGAATGGGCACAGCCCAGCATCGAGCATGCGGCCGAGCTCATGCGTCGGGTGTATACCAATCCTGAGGAGGCTCAGCAGCGGGGCGCCCGAGCTGAGGAAGACATCGCCCGATCGCTCTCACCGGAGGTGAGCGGCGCGGCGATGCGACGGCGGCTGGAAGAGCTCTAGGGCTTCAGGCCTTGGCCCCGGGCGCGCTGCCGGGCGCCGCGCCCGGCTTCAGCAGCTCCATCCATTCATAGCCCACGGGCGCGGCGCAGATCCGCGCGGCCGCGGCCGCCGGAGCCACTTCCAGCCGGTAGGACTGCGATCCGCGTGGGAGCAGCACGATCGGCCCGAAGCTGCGCGTGTCGGGGTCGACGTCGTCGCCGCTGCCCGGATGCAGGCTTCCGTTGCCGCGTACGATCGTAAGCGTGTGGCGACCGGCCGCGAGCTTACGGGCGCCGATGTAGAGGTACTGATTGGGATAGCGATTTTCATACGCGATCTTGCCCACGGTCCGTCCGTCGAGGATGAACTCGATCGGGCGCCCCACCGTGCCTTCCATCCACAGCTCGTAGCTGCCGGCTCGCGCGAGCGTGAAGGTCATGCGGTCGCTGCCCGCGCCGTGGGCGACGATCTCGTTCCCCTCAGGTTTCCAGTAGCTGGGGTAGACCCCCGCCGGCGGGAGCACCACGGTCGTCAGGGGCGCGCGCACGTAGGAGACGCTCGCGCCGGGGCCGGCTTGTCGCAGCAATTTCTGCAGATTGGAGCAGAACGTGGCCGTGCGCTCATGAGGCAGCCCCGACAGCGGGTAGTGCACGAACACGTCGGCGGCGGGCCGTTCGCGGCGCCACACGTCGAAGTACTTCGTCTGCTGCACGAGGTCCCAGTTGCTCGGCGCGCGCACCGCCAGCGGGCTGCGCGGCACGACGATCAGTTTGAATTTCTGCAGGTAGGACATGCGGAACTGGTTGAGGCTGAACGAGAACCCGACCACGCCGGGTGCCTCAACGTGCGGGCGCAGCCCGTATTCGTCGTAGGCCGGCTGCACGTCCGTCGAGCCCCGCTCTTCGCGCAGGAAGTACTCGGCGTACTCGTCGAACGACGGATACAACGTCGGGCCCTGCCCGGCGTAGCGCTTGCCGATCTCGGCGAGGTCGCGGTAGCGCGCCACCGGAGCCAGCGTGGTGTCGTGATACACGAGCGCGTTGCCGTACAGCACCCCGCCCACGATCGTGGCCGTGGCGAGCCAGCCGAGCAGCGAGACGGGCCGTCGCCTGTTCCCGCTCAGCGCCGCGGCGCCCGCGAATGCGAGCGTGAGCGCGAACACGCCGGTGATCGTGAACGACTTGAACACGATCCACGCGGTGCTGTGGGCGACGTAGTAGTAGAGCGCGATCGGCGCCGCGATGCCCGCGAACGCGACGATCCAGCGCCGGTGCACGAGCGCGACGAGGGTGCCGAGCACGGCGAACGCGATCACGAACACGTCGAGCGCGTGGGTCGCTGTGACGTGATACAGCGGGAAACGGAAGTCGCCGGTGATCCACACGCCGGCCGCGGACCATTCGGGCACCGGCGCCGACAGGTTGCCGAGACCGAGGTTGATCGTGCCGCCGATCGCGTTGCTCGCGATGCCACCGAGCTGGGTCAACGCGCTGATGATCTCGGGCAGCGCGATCAGGATCGCGAGCAGCGCGAGCAGCGCCCAGTCGGCGACCGTCCGCAGGCGGTGAGCGGACAGGAGCGTGAGCACAAAGGCCGCGGCGAGCAGCAGGCCCAGCCACGGGGCGACGCCGAAGCTGAAAGCGGCGATCGACGCCGCGATCGCGACGGCCGCCGGCAGCACCGACAGGCGCGGTCCCTTCCCGGGCAGCCGCTCGGCGAGCACGGCGACGACGGTCAGCAGCAGGCTCGCCGTGGTGAGCTCCTTGATGCCGCCCTCGAGCGCGTACCCATACAGCACGGTCGGCTGGATCGCCACGGCCGCTCCGATCGCGCGCAACGGCCGGCCGGCGGTCGTGCGCCCCAGCAGCGAGTAGATCGCCAGGGCGCCCATCGCCGCGGCGAACGCGTGATACATCTGGTAGCACCAGGCCACATCTGTGCGGATCAGCTTGGCGATCACGCCGAGCGTCGCCTGCCCTCCCCCGGGGTAGCCGATGCTGACCAGCTTCTCGGCGTTCGCGTGATAGGAGGAGTCGAACGTGGTCGTGGCGCGCCCGGCTTCGGCGAGGTAGTGGGAGAAGTCCATCTGAAAGCCGAGGTCGATCAGCCGCGTGTAGCCGGTCCACGTGGGGGTGCCGGTGAGCAGCGTCGGCGCGGCGATCGCGACGAAGGCGGCGAGCGCGGCGAGCGCGGCCCAGGGGATCCGCTCCAGGCGTGGTCTGCGCAGCGTGCCGCCCCGCGCCGCGAGCGCGAACCCGCCCAGCGCGAACGCGAGCGCGATGTAGCCGGCGGCGGGCACCAGCCAGCCGATGTACGTCGTGAACGAGCAGACCGCCACGAGCAGCGCGAAGCCGACCGGCAGGATCAGGCCGTCGGGGAGCCAGTCGCCGCCGAGGCGGCGCACGAACAGCCCGCCCCCGGCGCTGAGGCCGAGGAGCACGAGCGGGAACAGGATGCAGCCGCAGATGAACAGTCCGGTCAAGCGGGCATCTATAGCGCCTCTGCCGGCCATGACGCAGCACGTGCCTCAGCGCAGGCCATACTGTCGAGCGCGTGTCCCTTGCCGAAGACGCTCTCGATCCCGCGGCGGATCATGGCTGGTATGCGATCGTCCTGAGCTGGAACGGACGCGAGGACACGCTGCGCTGCCTGGAGTCGCTGATACACATAGAACATCCCGATCTCGCGATCATCTGCGTTGATAACGGCTCGACGGATGGCTCCCAGCAGGACATACGCGAGCGCTTCCCCCAGGTCGTCCTGATCGAGGCAGGCGTCAACCTCGGCTATGCGGGCGGAAACAACCTCGGACTGCGCCATGCGCGCGAGCACGGCGCGCGCTGGATGATGCTCGTCAACAACGATGCCACGGTAGCCCCCGATGTGATCGATGGCTTCGAGCGCGCGGCCCAGAAGCACCGGCGCGCGGGCATCCTCGCCGGCAAGGTCTATTTCGCCGATCGGCCGCACACGATCTGGTTCGCCGGACAGCGCGTCAGCGAGCTGCTCGGCTACTCCGGTCGCCCGCGCGGCTACGGACGGGCCGACGGCCCGCGCTACAGCCACATGCGCCCCACCGGACGGGCCGTCGGTGCGTTGATGGCCATCTCGCGTGAGGCAATCGAGACTGTTGGCCTGCTCGACGAGGATCTGTTCGCCTACGTCGAGGACGTCGACTGGGCTTTGCGCACGCGACGCGCGGGATTGGAAGTGCTGTTTGTCCCCGACGCTCGCGCCTGGCATCGCGTCTCGGCCTCCACGGGAGGAGAGATGGCCTCGACCCACACCCTCTACTACGGCGTGCGCAACACGGTGGCGGTACTCGAGCGCAGGCGCCCGCTGGGCTCGTTGCGCACGGTGCTGCGCCGGTTCGCGATCCTCGCGACCTTCGCCACACACGCGCTCACACGCGCAAACCGCCGCGATGCGCTACGCGCGGTGCGCCAAGGATTTCACGATGCCCGCCACGAACGGCTCGGTCCGCGTGGAGGCGCATTCCCTGGCTGACGGATAGCGCTAGGAGGAAGCCCGGCGCGAGCGTTTGCGTCGCAGGCCCGAATGCGCCATCGCGGCGCCCACCTCGAGCATTCCGGTGAGGCCGCCCATACCGCGGGCAGCACGTCCATACCCTGCCGCTGCGCCCCATTCTCGCCTGGCGGCGTGCCTTCGCGCCTGACCGAGCATGAGGGCAGTGCTCATTGTGCGGGCCCGACGCGCAAGCTCGGGATAACGCGCGGTCACGAGCGCCATCGTCATCATGCCCTCTTCATAGGAAACCCCTGAATTGTCGGCGCGCGTCGTGAAGTTGTCGCCGTGGCGGCGGTAGCGCACGAGCACGTCGTCGATCGCCACGCACCGCCCGCGACGGAATACCTCGATGTCGAACAGCCAGTCGTTCGTATACGTCAGTCGCTCGTCGAATCCGCCGCGCGGGCACAGCGCCGCGCGGATCATCGTCGCTGACGGCAGCATCCTGTAGGTCGGGTCGAACCACAACTCGATCCCGCCGCTGCGCAGGGGCACGCCGCTCATGACCTGCGAGAAGCGCCCGATCGCCGCGCCGCTGTCGGAGTCGAAGATCTCCGCGTCGTGCGTGCACCCGGCGGCGGCGGGATCGGCGTCGAGCGCCGCCACCTGGCGCTCGAGCTTGCCTGCCAGCATCACGTCGTCGCCGTCCAGCCACGCGATCAGCTCGCCGCGCGCGATCGCGAGCGCTCGGTTCAGCGCGAACGGCTTGCCCTGGTTCTGCTCGCCGCGCAGCACCTTGATCCGCTCGGGATCGCGCGCGGCGAACGAGTCGGCGATCTCGGCGGTGGCGTCGGTCGAACCGTCGTCTGAGACGATCACCTCGTGGTCGCCGAAGTCCTGCGCGAGCACGCTCTCGATCGCCTCCGCCACGAAGGCCTGCTCGTTGTAGACCGCCATGATCACGCTCACGCGCGGGTCTGCTGCGCTCATCGCTCAATCATGACCGCGCGTGCCCGAGCATGTCCGCACGCCCCGTCCCTCCACGCGCATGGAGCTCAGAGCCACGTGTGGCGCAGGCACGCCGGTCGCCACGGCGAGAGGCCGAGCGCCCGCAGGGTGGCCGAGTTGATCACGTAGCGCAGGGTCTCACCCACGCCGCTCGGTGGGTAGGAGGACCCGCCGGCCGGCGTGTCGGTCACGTAACTCGCCTCGAGCGAGGTCGCGCGCAGGCCGCCGTGATGGCGCATGTGTGCGGCGACGCGCGCCTCGAACACGCGCGCCTTGTGTGCGCCGGGGTAGGCGATGCTCGCGATGCAGCGCTGCCGGTAGATCGGCGCGGCCAGCAGCCCGCGCCGGGCGAGGAAGACCTGATCGCTGAAGCCATGCCCGATCGCGAAGCCCGCGCGCGTCTCGATCGCCTCGCGCTCGACCCCTGGCCGCCGGCCGCTGGCGTCGGGCGGCTCCCAGCTGGGGTTGGCGACCAGCACGCGTGCATCACTGCTCATCAGCTCGAGCGCAGGCGCGATCCACTCCACAGACTGCGTGAGCCGCGCCTCGGGGTCCCAGTAGAGCAGCCACGGGCTGCCGGGCAGGGTCGCCGCGACGAGCGGCGCGTCGCTGTAGTGCAGGAGCGGTTCGAGCTCCTCGCGACGAAGGCCGGCGATCTCGAGGGCGCGATCGAGGTGGTCGGCGACGAAATGCAGCTCGTCGATCTCGCCGTTGTCGAGCAAGCGCTGCCCGCGCGCCCGTGCGTCGGCGGGGTCGGTGACGTTGTTGACGAGGACCACCCTGCGCGCGAAGCGCCAGCGCTGCGCTGCGGCGATCGCCGCGAACGCACTGGGCTCGAGCACGCCGCGATAGGTCCGCTCGAAGACGTTGACGACTAGATCGACCTGTTGCTCGACAGGGGAGCCCATCTCTCCATGATCGCAAGCGGTGCGTCCCTGGACGCTGCGCCGAGCATGGCCGCACCGGCCGCACCCACGGTTCCGAGGCAGCCTCTAAGGTGGGCGCGACCAGATGTACTCCGATCCAGCCACGCGGCCCAAGATCTCGGCGTGCGTCGTCGCTCGCAACGAGGAGCGGCTGATCGGCCGCTGCCTGCAGAGCTTTGCTGACCTCGTCGACGAGATCGTGTTCGTGCACGACGGCGAGTGCGCGGACCGCACGCTTGAGATCGCCAAGGAGTACGGCTGCCGGATCTTCGAGCGGCCGCTGCGGGGACACGCCGACGCGTCGAAGGTATTCGCCTTCGCACAGACGCGTCACGAGTGGATCCTCGGCGTCGATGCCGACGAGTTCCTCTCGACCGGTCTGCGCGAGCACCTGCACGAGCTCATCAGCGACCCGTCCGTCAATGGCTACCGCTTCCTGTGGCCGTTCTGGGACGGCCGGCGCTACGTGTCGAGCCCCGAGAAGAGCTGGCGCAAGCTCCAGCTCTACCGGCGCGAGGCGCTGCACGCGGTCGGCAATCTGCACCTGACGATTCACGTCGACGAGCCGGTGCGCGACGTCGACTACGTGCTCGAGCACCGGCCGGAGTACAACAACTGGACGCTGCGCACGACGTTGACCAAGTGGCGCGCGTGGGCGCGCGTGGGCGCGCGTGAGCACCTCTCTCCGTACAGCGATCTGCCGACCTTCAACTGGGACGGCCCGACCGATTGGTCGCCGCGCCGGCAGCTGCTCAACCGCCTCTCGCCGCTGCTGTTCTTGCCCTACGGGCCGGCGGTGTTTGCGCTCGAACTGTACAACCACCGCCACGAGCTGACCCCGCGACGAAATCTGTCGATGGCATTCAACTACGGTGTCTACGCGGCGATGCACCAGCTGTACGTGGCGAAATACCTCTACCTGGGCTTCCCCCGCGACGCGTGAGGCGGCGCGAGCGCGCGTCGAGCCTGCACAGCGATGGAACCCGCCGAGAAGACCCCCCCTGCGCCCGGCTCGGTGTCCGCCTGCCTGGTCGTGCGCAACGAGGAGGCTGTGATCGAGCGTTGCCTGCGCAGCCTCGACGGGGTTGTCGATGAGATCGTGCTCGTGCATGACGGCGAGTGCGCGGACCGCACGCTCGAGATCGCAGCGGGGCACGGCTGCCGGATCTTCGTGCGCCCGCTCGTCGGCCACGCCGAGGTCGCCACGGTGTTCGCCTTCGAGCAGGCGCGCGGCGAGTGGATCCTGTCGCTCGATGCCGACGAGTTCCTCTCCGAGCCGCTGCGCGCCGAGCTGCGCACGCTCATCGCCGAGGAGACGGTCAACGGCTATGAAGTCCTCTGGCGGATGTGGGACGGGACGCGCTACATCACCGAGAACGGGCCTTACAAGCTCTCGCTGTTCCGGCGCGCGCGCGTGCACGTGCTCGGCATGATCCACGCGGTCGAGCGCGTCGATCCGCCCGTGCGGCGCGTGCGCCTGCAGCTCGAGCATCGCCCGCTCTACAACAACTATGCGCTGCGCACCGTCCTCACCAAGCACCGCCGCTGGGCGCGCATCAACGCGCGCGAGTTCCTCGGCGAGCTGTCGGCGCTGCCGAGCTTCAACTGGGACGGGCCGGTCGCCTGGCCGCCGCGCCGTCGCATCCTCAACCGCCTCTCTCCGCTGCTTGTCCTCCCCTACCTGCCGGTGGTGTTCGCGACGAGCTTCATGCGCGAGCGCGGCTACTACGGTCTGCGCGAGAACCTGCGCATGGCCTTCGGCCAAGCGGTGTATGGCTCGCTGGTGCAGCTGTACGTCGCCAAATACCTCTATCTCGGCATCGACGAGCGCGCTGCGAGCGCCGCCGCGGAGCCGCCCCGGCCAGAGTCCTCCGAGTCGCGGGTCACATGACTGTGGAGACGACAGTGGACCCTCTCGACAGTCCCGACGCGGGCGCCCGGGTGATCCGCGGCGGGGTCATCCGCGGGATCGCCTATGCCGTCAACATCCTCCTGATCACAGCGACGGTGCCGCTGATGACGCGCCATCTCGGCGTCGTCGACTTCGGGCGCTTCGTGACCGCCTCCTCGATCGTCATGATCGTGGCGGGCGTCACGGAGTTTGGCTTGACAGGGGTCGCGACTCGTGAGTATGCGCTGGCCGGGCCCGCGGAGAGGCGCCTGCTGCTCGGGAATGTGATCGGCCTAAGAACCCTGGCCACGCTGCTGGGCCTCGCGATCGCGTTCCTGCTGATGCTCTCCGGCGGCTCCCCCACTGTTGTGCTCGTCGGCATCCTGATCTCGGGCGCGGGGCTGATGCTGATCAACGTTCAGCAGACGCTCGCGCTCGTGCTCAGTACCTCGCTGCGGTGGGGGCTGTACTCGCTGTTCGAACTGGTCAACACGCTCGTGGTCGCGATCGGCACGGTCGTGCTCGTGCTGCTCGGCACGGGATTGCTGCCGTTCTTTTACGTGAGCGTGATCTCCTCGCTCGCCGCGCTGGCGGCGACGCTGCTCGTGATGCGCGGCCATGTGCTGCTGCGCCCGCGCTTCGAAGTCCGCGCCTGGACTGCTCTGCTGCGCGACTCGATCCCCTACGCGGCCGCGACGACCGTCGGCATCCTCTACTTCCGCGTCGCCCTGATCGTCGTCTCGCTCGGCTCGGGCGCCGAGCAGACCGGCTACTACTCGACTGCCTTCAAGGTCGTCGAGGCGATCTCGGGGACGGCCTTCTTGATGGCGAGTTCGGCCTTCCCGATCTTCGCGCGGGCCGGGCGCGACGATCATGAGCGGCTGCGTTACGGGTCCGGCCGGGTGAGCGAGACGGCGCTGATCGCCGGTGTCTACCTGGCGCTCAGCCTGATCGTCGCGGCGCCGTTCGTGATCGAGGTGCTCGCGGGCTCGAGCTTCAAGCCGGCCGTGCCGGTGCTGCGCCTGCAGGCGACCTCGCTGATCGCGACCTTCCTCGGCGCCACCTGGAGCCTTACGCTGCTGTCCCTGCGCGAGCACCGGCGGATGCTGCAGGCCAACGCGCTGGCTCTCGCGCTCGCCGTGATCCTCTCGCTCGCGCTGGTACCGAGCCTCGGCGCGAAGGGCGCGGCGACCGCGACCGCCGTCACCGAGTTCGTGCTGGCCGGCGCCTACTGGTGGTCGCTGGGCCGCAGTCGGGCGCACTTTCGACCCTCGCTCGGCCTGCTGCCGAAGGTGCTCGTGGCCGCCGCCCTCGCCGGCGCGCCGGCGCTCGTGCTGTCCATATCGAGCTTCTTCCTGTGGGCGATCGCCTCGGCGGTGTACCTGGCGGTGCTGCTGCTCCTGCGCGCGTTTCCTCCTGAGCTGCTGCACGCGCTGCTGCGCCGCGACGCGCCGGTCGCGTCCTAGCTCGCGAGCGCCCGACGATAGCTCTCGAGCGTCCCCGCGGCCGCCGCGGCCCAGCTGAAGCGGGCCGCCTGGACACGCCCCAGCTCGCGCAGTCGCCCCGCGAGGCCGGTGTCGGCGATCAGCTCGCCGATCGCCGCGGCGATCTGGGCGGGCGAGCGGGGGTCGAAGTACAGCGCGGCCGAGCCGCCGACCTCGCGCAGCGCGGGGATGTCCGAGCAAGCGACCGGCAGCGAGCGCGCCATCGCCTCGATCGCGGGCAGCCCGAAGCCCTCGTGCAGCGTGGGCAGCACGAGGCAGGTGGCGAGCGCGTAGAGCGCGTCGAGCTCGGCTGTGGAGCAGTGCCCGAGCAGGCGCACGTCCTCCTCGACGCCGGCGGCTGCCGCCTGCGCCTGGAGCCGGCCGTCGTCGGTGTCGTGGCCGGCGATCGCCAGCAGCGGGCGCTCGGCGGGGGCGATCAGCGCGAGCGCGTCGATCAGCGCCGGCAGGTTCTTGTGCGGCAGGTGCGTCGCGACCGCGAGCGCGAGCGGGCGGTCGTCCAGCCGGTGGCGCGCGCGCAGCTCGTCGGTCGTCGACGACAACGGCGGCGCGGGCGTGGTCGCCGAAGCGGGGAGACGCACACCGTTCGGGACGACGTCGATGCGCGCGCGCGCGACGCCGAGCCCGGCGACGATCTCCTCAGCGCCGGCGGCGGAGACCGCGATGATCCGCTGCGCACGGCGAGCCGCCAGCGACACGAGCGCCGAGGTCGCGACGCGGTTCGCGGGAGTGAGCAGCTCGGGGACCGCCCGGTACTGGAGGTCGTGGATCGTGACCACGCGACGGAAGCGCCCCCACGCGGGCGCGAAGTTGGCCATCGAGTGCAGCACCTCGACGCGCGCGCGGCGGGCCGCGACCGACATCAGTGCGAGCTCCCCGAGCGCCCACTGAGCCCGGCTGCGCGCCGAGACTGGAACGACCACGGCGCGCACGCCGTCACCCAGCTCGGCCGCCAGTCGCGGGCCGGCGTCGCGGTTGACGAACGCAATGAGCTCGAGCTCGGGCGCGCGCTCGAGCAGCGCGGGCACGAGTTCGCGAGCATAGGTCTCGCGACCTCCCGTCTCGCCGGGCACTAGATAGAGGAGGTCGAGCCCAACCCGCATCAGCGCGCCAGCAGGGACAGGGCGCCGCTGAGGAGTCGCCAGTAGAGCGCTTGGGGCACGCTCAGCCAGCGGCTGTCGGCGGCTCTCAAATGAGGGCTGTCCAGCGAGGAGGTCAGGCAACTCGCGAACTCCGTGGCGCCGATGCGGCGCGTGCCCTGCACCGCGCGCCGGCGCGCGAGCGTGCGCGGCAGGCCGGTGATCGCCGCTGCCTGGGCACGCAGCTTCGCGCCGAGCCAGCCCTGGCGGGCAGCGACCGCCAACAGCCCCAGCTCGGCGGCCAGCAGCGCCGGCACAAGCGGGACGAGCAGCGCTGTTGGGTAGACCGACAGCACCGTGCGCCAGCGGTTGCGCTCCAGCCAGAACCACTTGCCCGATCCCTTGTCGAACTCGTAGCTGTGAGTGACGCGCGCCGCCGGCACGAGGCCGACACGGTGCCCGGCCAGCCACAGGCGCAGACCGAGGTCGAGGTCCTCGCCATACATGAAGTAGTCACGATCGAGTCCTCCAAGCTCTGTCCAGGCGCTGCGTCGCACGACCATCGCCGCGCCTGATGGGAACGGAATCTCGCGGTCCTCCTCGGGCAGCGCCGAGATCGGCCGCTCGCAGTCACCGGCCCAGCCGATGCCGAGAAAGTGCACGACCCCGCCGCTGGTGTTGATGTGCTCGTCGTCGAGCAGGACCGCGGCCTGCCAGGCGCCCCAGTGGGGATGCGCCGCCGCCGCCGCTCGCAGCCGATCGAGGCATCCCGGCTGTGGCTGGGAGTCCGGGTTCAAGAACAGCAGCAGCGGCGCCTGCGTCGATTCCGCGCCCACGTGGCAACCACCGGCGAAGCCCAGGTTCGTATTCGTCTCGATCACCCTTGCACGCTCGTGCAGCGAGCGCGCAAGCTCCGGTGTGCCGTCCGTTGAGGCATTGTCGACGATCGCCAGCTCGTCGTCCTCGCGCAGCTGTGGC
>DAIOGX010000062.1:0-2192 GCA_036744995.1 Solirubrobacteraceae bacterium
GCCTGGCGCAGGTAGTGCGGCTCGGTGTAGTGCTCGCCGCCCAACACCTTGTCGGCGATCTCGGTCTCGCTACCGCGAGCGTAGGGGTTGTAGATAGATGGCCCCTCCGGTGTCCACTCGACGAAGCGTCTTCCCGCGGCCTGCGCCGCGCGATAAATCTCGCTTCGCATGTCACGATCGCCCTTCGGGTCGACCACGATCGCTCCCATCCCGTGCTCAATCGCACGCACTGCCATCCAGGTCATCGTGACCGTCTTGCCCGAGCGGGTGGCGCCGACCACGAGCGTGTGCGTGCCCCCGGTGGGACCACCGAGCGGGATCGACACATCGCGGCCATCCTCATCGCGGGCGATGATCAGTTCCCCGCCGCGCCACCAGCCGTCCACGCCCACGGCGCCTCGACGCGCCGAAGCCCGCTGAAGGACGGTGCGCAACGCGTCCAGCGGGCCCGTCCGGGACGCGGCTATCTCGGCCAGATCGGCGCCCGCGTCGAGGTCCTCGCGGTGCCAGCGGCGACCGTGGACGGCCGCGCCGAGCACGGTGACACCGAGCGTCACGGCGGCGCTTCCTAGAGCGTGGAATCCGAGCATGACGCATACCGCTCCACCGGCGGCCCAGCTCCAGTGCAGATGCTTGCGACGCATCACACGCGCGGCGAAGTACGCGAGGATCAGGCCGAGTGCGACCTCGACAGTCGTGCTGAGCAGCCAGTGGAACAGCTGCTCCAATGGCGCCAGCTGGTCGGGTGGGTTGGCTGTCGGTTCAAGGGGTGAGTTCGATGCTGAGGGCATTACGCCACTCCTTTCTGGACCGTCCCCGAGGGAGCGGTCGATATGGCCAGCGCGAGCCGGCCGGGGTTAACGAGCGATGGCGGACCAAAGGCCCGCCATCGCGGTGGTGTGGTGCTGCGTGGCGGGCTGTGCGAGCCCGCGGGCTCTCCTACCCCGCGGGGTGGTGCGGGGTAGGAGAGGACAGCTCAGCGGGCGATCAGCAGATGATCACCCCCTCGCAACGTCCCTCGTCTGCCAGCAGCGGCAGCGCGAAGACCGTCGTTCCCTCTGGGGCGCCGCTGTCCAGCCACTCAGCCAGGGTGGGCGAGAGCATCAGCGCCGGGTCGAACTCCTCACCACGCTCGTAGGCGATGGCGTGAAGCGTCCGGATGGATGGTGTGCGCATTGTTATTCTCCTATGTGCTTGGGCTCTTGCGCCGCTCGTCAAAGGTGGGCGCAAGGGCTTTTGACGGCCGTCCCTTGTGGGGCGGTCGTTTTTTCTGTGAGACCGTCCGGCGGGAGACGCGGCCTATAAAGGCGCGCCCCGAAACGACTGCCGAACGCAAAACGGCGAGCTCAATTGCTCGCCGTCAAGGTGTGTGCTGCATGGCGGCTGTGCAAGCCCGTCAAGATTTTTGGTTCAGGGCGGGCGCTCGATGCCCGTCGTGCGCGCCGATCGCGGCGCGAGGGTCAAATCAGCCGGTAGCCGACGCCCCACACGTTGATCACCCAGCGCCGATCGCTGTTCGCCTCGAGCTTGCCGCGCAGGCGGCTCGAGTGAGTGTCGACGGTGCGCGTCGACCCGCGCGACTGATAGCCCCACACCGCGCGCAACAGTTCGTCCTTGGCGAACACGCGCTCCGGGTCGCCCGCGAGATGCAGGAGCAGCTCGAACTCCAGCCGGCGCAGGTGGATGCCGTGGCCGTGCAGTCTCACGGCGTGAGCGTTTGGATCGATCGCGAGCGGTCCAACCTGAAGCGCGCGTCCGTGCCCAGCGGTGTGCTCGGTCCGGCGCAGGATCGCCCGCAGTCGTGCCCTCAGCTCGAGGTAGCCGGCCGGCCGGGCCAGGAAGTCGTCCGCTCCCTCCTCGAAAGCCCGGAGCACATCCAGCTCGTGCGCTTGCGCGCCGGTCACGATGACTGGGAGCTCCGGTGGCCAGGGCGCGCCACGGAGATCGGCCGCGCGGATCTCTTCCAGCAGGTCCAGGGCGCCACGCGGCGAGTCGAGACTTCCCAGCACCGCCAGCTGCGGGGCATGCTCAGCGGCCAGGGTCCGGGCGTGCGCCGCGGTGTGCGCAAGCTCAGCCCGATAGCCATCGGCGGTGAGCTGCTCGACGATCGTTCGCCCGAGGCCCCGGTCGGACTCAACCACGAGGATCGGCCCGGCGCTGGCGCGCTGGCGCGGATAGAAATCACATACCCG
>DAIOGX010000062.1:2292-7015 GCA_036744995.1 Solirubrobacteraceae bacterium
CGCCCGCAGCGGATCGCTATCTCGCTCATGCTCACTCCCTGCCACTCGACCGCCGCGAGCACCGCCTGACGCAGTCCCCGGTTGAGCACGATGGGGCTCCCCTTGACCCGCTCGAGCTCGGTGCGCAACATCGCCGTGGAGACCGCGGTGTCCTTGAGATAGCGCGCGAGCGATCTGACGGTGAGCGTCCGCACGGGCTCGTAGTCCTCCAAGCTGGCGATCGCTTCGCGCACGCTCACGGCCTTGGGCTCGCCATCCGTTCCGAGCGGCGGATACTGGCGCCAGCGCAACTCGGGGATCGACATCCCCGTCTCAAGGAGCTCCAGCCGGTAGGAGCAGCCATGCCGGTCGACGATCTGGTGCTCCTCCTCAGCCGAGGCCGTCTGCTGAACGATCTCCGATTCCTCGGCTTCTTCCTCAGCGAAGGGCGTCCGCTCCAGGTCCTCTGCTGTCACCGCCCGGCAGCGGCAGCGATGGTGATCGTCGCGGGTGTCTGCCATGTAGCGGCTGCAAACCAGGGCCGCGTTCTCAGCCGGCTCATCGGCGGCGAGATGAGCGACCAGCAGACCCTCGCCGAGAGTCGCGGCGTCGCGATCCACGACCAGCACGCTTCCCGCCGACCCCGGCAGGGCGACCACCTCGCGCGGACGGCCCATAGCGTCGGTGTAGCGATCGAGCTCACGCCGCTGTTTGCCCACGCGGTGCTTGCGCCGCACCCGGGCACGGACGGCTCGTGGCGGTGGGCCTCCCTTGTGCCGAGTGGATCTGCGTGCATTGGGGGGCGCGGGTGAGATGGTGGGTGAGGTGGCGAGTGAGGTGGTTTGAGTCATGACTGTCTCCTGGCCGATGGGGCAGCTGTACGGGGTGTTGGGACAGCCTTGTAGAAGCCAATCGAGCAGCCGTCAAGCAGTGAGAATCGACCTGAGCAGCGACCACGCAGAGCTCCGAGAACCCCTTAAGGGGGTTCTCGGAAATGTCCAATCAGCTCGAGCACCCGAGCAAAAGTTGGCGCGAAAACGCTCATCGAAGACCGACCGTCGTCCCTCCTCGAGGACGTGTGGAGGCCTGCTTTGAGCATCCCTATCGACGAGCTGTGGAGCTCAATCGATTAGGCCGGCGAGGAGATCACCGGGGGCGCTATGGACCGGGGTCAGCGGATGGGCAGCGAAGGACCACGCCTACTGGGCTGCTTGAAGACTCGCCGGTGAGGATGACCGTGAGCTATGTGGGGGGGTCGGCGTGTGCCGAATGGCTCAGGGAAGCGAAGAAATGAAGAGGGCGAGCGTAGCCGCTTGGTGCAGACAGCGCAAGCCGCGACGCTTACAGACGCCTCGAGTGACGCCGTTGCCCACCCAGCATCCCTGCAGTTTGGCTCTGCAATGCCGAAATGCGCGGTAATGGAGCGCAGTCGCGTCACTTGCGCGGCCTAGGGCGACTGCGGCAAGTCAGCGCTCGGAGGGGCCGCGACTGCAACACGCAGGGGGACAACGGCGCAATTTTCAAGGCAAACTCATGAGCGTTCCCACGCCAGATCGCGAGCTATGCCCAGCGGTCCTCCTCGGAGGCCTACACGCCGATATCTGCTTCAGCCGACAACGGGTTGAGCATCTGTGATGGCCCGTCAGGACTCGTTGTGAGGCGATGAGGTCATCATCGCTCTGCTCGACCCCAACCCCAACGTCAGATGGCCAACCGGCGGGGAGTCACCGGCGGCCCGCGGGGCATCCAAAGTGGTCGTTAGGCTCGCCGTCATCGTGAATGAGCAGGATCGGTTCGACGCGCTGTTTGACCTCCAGGACTCCTCGGAGCAGAAGGCCGATCGCCTGTTGCTCGACAGCGTTTTGGTGGAGCATCAGGCGCTTGGCTCCGGGCGTGGGCACGGTAGTGGGCACGAGCAGTTCGAGATGCGGCTGCGCTCTCCCGCGGGTACCGACGTGCGGGCGTTCTTCAAGCCGGCGAATGGCCTGCGTCAGCGTTCGTTGGAGATGTTTGGTCAGACACGGACCTCCTGTGTGCTCGCCGAGGCGCTGGCGTGGCGGTTCGCGGTTGCACTCGGCGCTCCGTATGAGAGGCTTGTGGCGCCCTGCGTCCTGCGCTTCTTCGATGTGATCGACACCGACGCTCCGGGTGCCATGTCGCTTGCGTGTTCGGGTGTGGATGAGAGCTACGCGCCGGCGGATGAGGTGCCCGAGCAGTGGGCGGCGGCCGCGCTGTTTGACGCGCTCAGCGGCCAGCAGGACCGTCACAGCGGCAACTGGCTGTGGGACGAGGAGTCGCGGGCGCTGCACCTGATCGATCACGGCTACGGCTTCGCGTGCCGCGGCGATCACTCAGCGAACTCCGAGATCTTGCGCGTTCGTCGCCAGCGCGGACCGCTGGGACTGAGCGAGTCTGAGCTTGCTCTGCTCGGCCCGATACTCGACGATGCCGGCCTCCTCGGTGTGGAGCGTGTCCTGTCTGACCCTCGCGCTCGCTCGTTGCGTTCCCGTGCGCAGGCCATGACTGAGCCGCCTCGTGTGATCTTGCGTGAGGGCTCGTTCCATTAGCGTGGAGTACAGCTGCGTCGCGGAACGGCCATGTAGGCTATGATTACTCAAGAGCTAACCTACGGTGATCGACTGAGAGGCGAAGATGGTTCACGTTGAGTTCTGGCGTCCGGGCAGCAAGATCGGACAATCTGAGTGCGTTGCCACGCTCACACAGCGCGGGCGATCACAGCCTCAGATCGAGGGTCGTGAGCCACTCCTCATCGATCTCGAGCGGGTGGTGCTCAGCATCTCCACGGGCGAGGCGATTCGTTGGGAGGATGACCCGGAAGAGTGGGCACGGAGCCTGACCGGCTCCTACCGCTCGCCGTATCTGCTCGCCGAGATCGTCCACGACGATCACCCTACGCCGGAGGACGCCGGCGAGCGGCTCATCGTGCGCCAGCGTGTGCACAGCGGCTCCTGATGCCGCGCACGACACGCTCCGATCCGACCGCCAAGCTTGTCGGGCAGGCGATCCGCCAGGCCCGCCATGACGCCAGTCTCACCCAGGCGCAGCTTGCTCAGCGACTGCGGACCACTACGCCTTACGTCACGAACGTCGAGGCGGGCCGCGCCAACCTGACGGTGGGCCAGCTTGCCTCGATCGCCGACGCGCTGAACGCGGTCCTCGACGTCAATCTGCACGTCGTCGACGACGGACGCCTCGCCGTTCAACGAGCGAAGTGACACCGACTACTCCGGGCCGGGCCGGCGAGGGTCACCGGCGAGCCTTGTGCTCCCAAGCGTCGGCGAGCAGCTCGCCGAGTAGGTCAGCGCCGATACCTGGGAGGCTCACGGAGACGGCGCGCAGGCGCTTGCCCCACCAGAACTCCTCACAGACGTCGGCCTCGTTCTGTACGGCGGTGTGGATGCCGTCCTCGTCGAGCATCACGTTCATGTGATCTTCATCCCAGAGCGTGGCGAAGATCCTGCCATCGACTCGGAAGGACGGCCGGCCGTGGTGGTCCTGCTCGGTCACGTCACCCAGCGCCAGCGCGATCGCTCGAGCTTCCTCACGAGAAACCATGAGCTGCTCAGGCCGGTGGCTCGGGCCGATAGGTGCCGAAGCTCCAGGTGTGTCCGTCGAGGTCCCGCGCTGAGTACTCACGCGAACCGTAGGGCGTGTCTTCGATCTCGCGTGTGATCTCGGCGCCGGCGGCCTTCGCTTGCGCATAGTGAGCGTCGACGTCCTCGACGGCGACATAGATCGCTTGTGATGCCGGATCGCCCTGCCCGAACATGATCATGCCGTTGCCGAGCGCCATCTCGGCGTGATGGATGGTGCCATCCTCGTCGCGATGGGCTGCGCGCTCGGTGAACCCGAACGCTCGGGAGAGCCACTCGAGCGCGGCGTCCGCGTCGGTGAAGCGCATCGTCGGGAAGATGCTTGGTGCCTGATCAGCCATCTCTGCTCCTTCCTCGGATTTGCGCCGAGATTACGCTGCGTCCGCCGGTGCGTCTTGGACAAACGTAACCCGCTCGGAGAAGTAGGCCGTGGGAGTCGTGCTGGCGAAGGCGCGGAAGTCGCGGTCGAGGTGTGCCGCGAGCGGGGCCGCGACGGTCAGCATTCCGCCCGATACGAGCATCCTGCACGTGTGCTCGGCCGATGCCGGAGGCTAGTTGATCACCCGCCGGCCCCAGGCGAAGGAGCTTCCGAGCCAGCTGCCGGTCAACGGCAGCACGTAGACGCCCTGACCGGAGGAGTGGATCACCCAGTTGTTCCCGAGGTAGATCCCCTCATGGATGATGTTGCTCTCGGTGGCCTTGCTGTTGAAGTGGGCAGACCCGAAGAACAGCAGGTCGCCGGGTGCGAGCTGATCGATGTTGAGCCGCCCAGAGCGCGGGATTTCGCCGGCCTGTTCGGCCGCTGTGCGTCCACGGATCTGCTTGCCCCATGGAAGCCCGGAGACCCTGTACACGCGCCATGCGAACCCGGAGCAGTCAAAGCCGCCGTGTTCGAGGCCGTCGGCGGTGCTGTCGGTGGTGCCGCCCCACACATACGGGTAGCCGATGCGCGAGACGGCGATCCGCAGCGCCTGGCGCTGAGCGGCGGTCATCTTTGGGAGCTCGAACGCGGTCAGCGCTTCCCGCGCGTCTGAGACGTCCCAGGCGGTCACGTCGATCACCCTCGCAAGCGACCAGGCGGCCGCGGCGCGGGTGATTGGCTGATCTGGGAACAGGTCGAGTCGCTGTGC
>DAIOGX010000062.1:7115-12763 GCA_036744995.1 Solirubrobacteraceae bacterium
CGCCGGCGCTCGGTTCGCCGTTCAGGTTCGGTTCAGAGGTTGCACTTGGCTGGCTGGGAGCGGTGCTTTCTTCGCCCGCCCCGGGCGGGGTCGGTTGGACGCTCGCGCTCGGCAGCATCGGGGCGAGCGCCGTCATCGTCGCGTTGGCCTGTGCGGCGGAGAGATCAGCGGCGCCGGAGAAGGAGCCGGCGCTTTCGGACATGAGGCCGTCGGCGAGCACCTGACGCTGCTGGGCTGAGTCCCAGCTTGCGACCGAAACCGCGGCCGCTGCACGCTCGCAGCCGAGCGTCCCGGAGGCGAGCAGCATGATGAGCGCGAGGGATGTGCATAGCGCCCGGCTGCGGGCACGCTCGAGCAGGGTGTGCGTCACGAATTTTCATATCGGTGGTGTGTCTGCCGCGCTACATCTCGTAGCCGGCAACTCGACATATCGACCCCCCTAGCGGTGGATTACGTCGTAACTTTCGTGATATGATTGGACGATGGCCACGAAGTCCGCCCCGTTCAGCATGCGTCTGTCGAAGCGGATGGAGGCGCTTGTCGATCGGGAGGCCAAGCGCACAGGTCGTAGCAAGGGGGCCATCGTCGAGGCGCTCGCGGAGGAGGCGTTGCGGATGCGGCTGTTCCCGGGGATCGGGTTCAATGGCAAGGACTGGGAACGGCGCGCATGGGTGATGGGGACCGGGCTCGATGTGTGGCAGGTCGTCGATGTCTATAAGGACGTCGGCTCGGTGGAGCGCATGGTCGAAGGTTGGTCCATCAACGAGCGGCAGATCCAGCTTGCGCTGGACTACTACAAGATGTTCCCCGAAGAGGTCGACGCCATGATCGCCGATAACAAGCGACCGATCGAGCAGCTCGAAGAGGAATATCCGTCCATTCCTGTGCTTCGAATTCCCGTCTGAGCAAGCGCCAGACATTTCGTGAGGCTTCTCCTCGACGCACACATCTCGGCGCAACGCGTCGCCGTGCCGCTCCGTGATCGAGGTCACGACGTCCGGGCCGTCGCCGAGGAGCGCAAGTTGGACGGCACTCCTGACGAAGAACTGTTGGCGCTGGCGGCCGAAGAAGAACGAGTGCTCGTCACGTGCGACGTCAGGGACTTCCCCGCGATCGTGCGCCGCTGGGCCGAGGCCGGACGCCCGCACGCGGGCTGCGCGATCATCGTCAGGATCGACCACAGCGAGTTCGGGGCAATCCTCGACGTCATTACCCGCGCAATCGCTGTGTATCCAGTGCGGGCCGACTGGAAGGACCTGACGCTCTTCCTCGCCAGGACTCCGCCGGCGTAGCCGACCAACCCAGCGCAGCCGTTTGCGACGGGCGAAACTGCTCTGTGCGCAAACCATGCGCTGATGGCCGCGCCACCGGTCGGAATTGGCTGACGAAAGGCTCGCGCGGACCTTTCGGTCCTGCGTCGGGTTCCGGCAGCTACGTCCCCGTCGTAGCCAGCCCACATCCTCGGGTCCCGCCGCCGTCCACTGAAGCAGATGCGCCACTGCTGATCGACGCGGATGCTGTAGGAGCCTGCCCGCACCGCGTCTTCTTCTCATCCCCGCCGGGTTATCCCGGTGACCTCCCATGCCCGGCCAAGGGCACTGCCATAGAAAGCCACAATGACGAGGACCAAAGCACGTTGCAGCGCGGCACTGTGGGTGTTCGCGAGGAGCGCTACGGCGAGGCCGAGCTGCACCGAGTAGCCCACAACCGAGATTGACGCGAAGACGAGATTCAGCTTTCTGTTTCGAGAGCTGGAGGCAAAGTTTCCAGCCCGCTTTGCCCTCGGTATCAGCGCTCTGGTGGCCAGGAGGCCGACGGTTGCCATTGCGATGCTCGAGAGCCCGAAGACGACTGAACCACCGGTCAACGCCAGGATCGAGACGAAGAAGATATCTACCAGGACGACAAACGCGCTCCCGGCCAACACAGTCCGCAACTCCCGAGTCGTGGGGTTCTCGTCATCCCCGTTGACGACCGATACGGCAACGACGAGCAACCCCAAGATGGCAGCGGACGCGCCCGCGCTTGCGGTGAAGAAGCTCTCGTAGTGGCCAACCACAACACCACCTTATTGGGCACCACGGCGCGTGCAAGGGGACGCACGCGCCCTTGACGCCGTAGGACTGTGCGCTGCAAAAGCCGAAGAGCCCCAGGCGATCTTGAGCCAGTGGTGCCCTAGCTGCTCGCCTTGCGGCGTGCTGCTCGTCTAGACATCTGGACTAGTGCGATGGCGACCACGTAGAACACGGCTCCCACCCCTCGAAAGCCGCCGAAAACGAAGAAAAGACCCATCGCTGGCAACGCCGCCCAGTACCATGGTGACTTCACCTGATCTCGCCAGGACGCTGTGCGCCACGTCGGGTCGTTCGCGGCTTCTTTCGCCTGGCTCGCCCATCGTTCGGTGAGCCGCTGATCCCACGGCTTCTTGGAAGCATTCGAGGTCACGGTTCGAAGGGTATCAGCGGACTCTGAGCCTTTGGAGAGCAGAGGACTCCCTGTGCGCTGCTGGCGGCGTTCGTGTGCGCAATGGTTTGTTTGCCGACCAGAAAAATGGAGCCAACCGAAGTCAATGCGAACCGCTCGGCCCAACTTTCCGGCGGGCGGATGTCGCTCGATGATGCGGAGTAGTCCTCGCTGACCGTAGTAGCCGGGACGAACGAAACCCCGGCGGTTTGGCCCGTCCCCCGAGGGGGCTGCACAGGGACCGTCCCGGGATCTTCGCGTCTACGGTCGCGCGCACGATCGCCGATGAGCCGGAATGTCCAATAGCATGGCCAAGTCACTGGCCAAGCGCCTGGCTATCGGCTAGCATGTAGCTACGCCAAAGCCCTAGAGCACACGATCAAGTGCCACGATGAGCGAGGGGACCATGTCAAAGCTCCGTTCAGCCCCACTGCAAGCCCACAGAAAGGCCGTCGAGTCGAGCATCGCCGATGTCGTCGGATACCTCCAGGAGGTGCTCGGACAGAAGCTGGTCGCGCACATTGCCGGAGTAGCTGACCCCAGGACAGTTGCGCGCTGGGCAGCCGGCGAGCGCGCTCCACGAGCAGAGCACGAGCAGCGTTTGCGCTGTGCCTACCAGACGTTCCAACTGCTGCTCGCCGAGGAGTCTCCCCACACCGTCCGCGCCTGGTTTCTCGGCCTGAACCCACAGCTCGACGACCAGTCCCCCGCACAGAGCATCCGCGAAGGAGACTTCCGCGACGTGCTCGTGGCCGCTAAGGCGTTCCTCGCCGGGGGATGAGTGGCGCGCAAACGGCCGAAGATTGTTGAGCCACCGAAGAGCGGCCTGTGGCGGGTCGGTCGCTCACTCGACCCCCTTCGCTTCAGCGACCCGCTCGACCCCGGCCTGCTCGAAAACCGCACCACCGGCGACCGCTTCGACAGTCCCACCGGCGACTATCGCGTCTGCTACTTCGCGACGGCGCTCGACGGGTGCTTTGGAGAGACACTCTCCCGTTTCCGACCCGACCCCGGTCTGAGCGCGATAGCCCACGAAGAAGGTTTCATGGCGCTCGGCGAGGTCCCGGCTGACTGGCGCCACCGCCGTCTTGCGGTCCGCGCCATCCCTTCACCGAGCGACGTGATCCCAGCGATCCGCTTTCTCGATGTCGAGGCAGCGGAGACTCGCGCGCTGCTTCGTAACGAGCTCGGCGAGCTGCTCGCCTACTACGGCTACAGCGACCTGGACGTACCCACGGTGCGCGGCGGAGACCGCCGTATAACGCGCTGGATCGGGCGCTGGGCCTACGAGCAACGCGACACAGACGATCGCCTCGAGTACGCCGGCATCCGCTACCTGTCACGGCTCTCATCCGAGTGGGAGTGCTGGGCGCTGTTCGAGGACGTGGCGCTCGACGAGCAGGAGAGGCGACCAATCACCCGCGACGACCACGCACTCACACGCATCGCCGAGCTTTACAGCCTGACGGTCTTCTGAATCGCCTCCAATGGAGCCAACCCGACTCGAACCGGTGCCGGCGGGCCCTGGCCACGCGCGTCCGTAACACGACCGAAGCTGCGTTCTGCTTGTCGTCCTCAACGGGCGTGGCGTCCGCCGCTTGTTATCGACCTGCGCGCTTGTCGAACCGGCAGTGCGGAGGAGTGGATCAGTCCGGTTGGGCGTGGTCCAGTTGGGCGTGGCCCATGATGAGGGGTCGCACGATCGCCGGGGCCTTGGGCACACGCGTGTGCTGGATGTCCTCGACCCTGAAGCCCGCGGCGTGCAGGCCAGCGAGCGTGTCGCGGTTGCAGTGGCAGCCATGACCGATCCGCAACCAAAACGGGTGGATGCGATCCTGCCAACGCGCAACGCGCGGATCATCGCTGCGGACATGCTCGAGAAACAACAGAGTTCCATCGGGAGCCAGCACGCGCCGGACCTCAGCAAGCGCCTGGGCCTGGTCGCGCACCGTGCACAAGACAAGCGTCGAGATGACCGAGTCGAAGCTCGAGTCGTCGAACGGCAGGCGATCGGCTGCTGCCTGCACGACGTTCGCGTCCGGGCGTGAGGCGGCGACCCGACGTTCGAGGCGCTCGATCATCGACGTCTCGGGCTCAGTGAGGGTCAGCACGATCTGATCACTGGGGTAGTGGCGCAGGTTCAGGCCGGTACCGGCACCGAGCTCGAGCGTGCGACCGCGAGCACCGAGCAGCAGCCGTCCGCGCATCTCCGCCAGCCCAGCCTGCTCGCTGCGCCTGATCACGCGGTCGTAGCCGGCGGCGAAGATGCGTCCGTAGAGGCTGATGTGGCGATCATTTCAGATCGTGTCCCACATGACGTGCCTTATTGCTCTCCGGTCCAACTACATGTCAGATGGGAAAGTCGGGGTCCAACTCGATGTCATATTGAAAGTGGCCTGAGCGGCAACAGAATCACTCCACCCGAGGACTTCAACTCGTTACTACGACTGTCCGTCAGTCGCGTCCGCGAGGCTCAGCCCAGGCGGACTCTCCGGTGGAGAGCCTGTGGGCGAGCAGAGCGCTGGTAGTCATCAGCGCAGCGGCGAGCGCAAGCGGAAGTGTCAGATCGACATTGATCACGAGCAGCGCACCGACCAGAGCCCCCGTGAACATCGCGCTCACCGAGATCAGGCGTCGGGCGGGGTGGCCGCCCGCTCCTCCGGCCAGCCGGGAGTCCGCCGCGATGCCCGTCAGCGTCAGCGTCAGGACCGTCGTCGTGAGATCGGGCACAGCCAGCCGCCGCGCGGTTGCGTTCTGGATCCCCATCGCGACCGCCAGCGGCACGGTCAGCGCGTAGCGCCCGCCCCCGGACACGGGCTGACCGACGATCGCCGCGAGGACCACCGCGACCAGCACGGGCACAAGGGCGATCGTGCCCGCCGTCCGCAGGTGCCGTCCGCGGTGGGCGCCAAAGTGGACAGCGATCCGACCGCCGGCCAGCGCTCCCAGGAGAAACGCACCCAGGGCCGCCAGAGACACCGGCGCTGACAGCCCCGAAGCTCCGGCGAGAGCGAATCCGAGGAACACGACGTTACCGGTCATGTTGGCGACGAACACGTGACCGATCGCGACATAGCTCACGGCGTCGACAACGCCGGTCACCACGGTCAACACGATCAGCAGCGAGGGTAGCGGTCCATGCCCGCTGCCAGCCCACGGCCACAGTTTGTAAACACGCCCAGCTC
>DAIOGX010000063.1:0-12622 GCA_036744995.1 Solirubrobacteraceae bacterium
GCACCGAGTCAGTACCGCAGTAAGCAGTAAAGGCATCACGACATAGCAGAACTCGGTTGCGCTGCAGATGGTATGTGCGCAAAATCGTCTCAGCTGGGGAACGCCCGTGGTGGCGCCTGGCGGGAGCGTAGGGTTAAAGGCTTCCGGATGGTGCGGGGGACTTGCGGGGCAAGAAAAGCCCCGACCGCGGAACATACAAACTTGCGGATATAAAGATTTGTGATACATTTTCCTAATAGTATGCTTGTAAACGCTCAATGCAACAACCACCGTCGGAAGGCCAGCTCTACACGACTGAACGACTATGCCCTCAATGGCGTAGCTCCTTCTTTCACTGTTAGCTCTCGCCTATACCATGCTTGCAAACTCAGGCCTGTTTTAGAAAGGCGTTTATATGAGCCACTCTCGTTCGAGGCCTTCCAGGTCTCGCTTCGAACTTCACCGGGTTGGTGGAGTAACTCCCAAACACGGCTGTGCCGTGGAAGGGGCGAAACGAGCGACCTGTTCGCGAGTGGTCTCACACGATTGTCAACTATTTCTATCCATCCTCGACCTGTGTCAAATCCGAGCGCAAGCTCGGATGACGGCATAGAGGAGAGGTAGGAAATTCAGATAGTTTCCTAATACTATGCTTGTAAACGCTCAATGCGACAACCACCGTCGGAAGGCTGCAGTTCTTGTCTTTTAGAAAAGCAGGCTGGGACTTCGGCCAGCAGAATCAGCGCGCGAAGTCGCGCCTGCTGGCCCGAATGTACCGGACCTGCGTAGGATCTTCAGACTGAACAACCACAACGCCTGTGGCGTAGCTCCTAGGCTCTCTGCCTCTTCACCTTGAACGATCACTTGATCAATGGCGTAGCACCTATAAGCGGTCCGGGACGTGCTTCGCCGAAGGTGATCAACGACCCGGATCTCGTAAGGATGCCATGCTCCAAACCCAAGTCGACGAGGCAGCCCGAGCGGGAGATGCCCTTGCCGTACTCGATGTCGAACTCCGCCTGGCGAAACGGAGCAGACAGAGCAGCCAGTTCTTTTCCTAATACCATGCTTGCAAACGCTCAATGCCACAGCCACCGTCGGAAGGCAAGCTCTTCAGCTTGAACTCCCACTTGATCAATGGCGTAGCTCCGGTTGCTAAACGCGACTGGAGGGGACCTATTGTGTGGTCTCAAACGGGCTGTTTGAAGACAGGAAGTGGGAAACACAGGTTGCAAAATAGGGGGAATGAGAGAGATGCCAGCTCTTTCCTAATGTCAATATTGCTTGTAAACGCTCAATACACAACAACCGCACAATTGCTTGAACGACCGAATGATCAATGGCGTAGCTCTTATAAAGTTCGAGCCAACACTGGCTCCCACGAGGTGTCATGACCGCCACGATCGCCTGAACGACCGAATGATCGATGGCGTAGCGCATTTAGGTGATCGAGGCCTAGCTGTTCAAGGCGCCTAGCCGACGCCTCGCTGGTCATGCTCGCGGTACGTTCCTGCCACCGTCGCCGAGCCCACCCGAGCCACACGGTTTGGTCCTGACCTACGCGGCCTGCCGGGGATGGGGGACCCCGATCGAGAGTTCCGTCCCAAGTGGGGCGTAGCGTGTTTGGCATGTACTTGACTGATCGACAGATAGCGCTTCAAGGGGGCGCTCTGGGCGATGCCCGTGCTGAGCGATGCCACGGCGTTGGGATCGGGTTGTGGCGTGTCAGGAGCGGGCTCGGCTCCTCGAGGCGTGCTCGATCGAGACAATGGATGAGCGTGTGGCGCGTGCTGCCGGCGGTCTCCGCCGGGCCACCCCGGGAGCCACTCGAGCTGACAGCGCCCCGGGGTGAGCAAGCGCAATGTCGGGCGCCTTGGCCGTCGCCGTCGGCGGAGCGCCCTCGATGCCCGAGACGGGCATCGAGCGATAGATATATTCGATCACACCGGGTTTGGGGCCGAGAATCCCCGTGTTATTGGGTTTTTGGCCGTTGGGCGCTCGCCGCGATGTCAACAGATATCGGCACCTTTCGCCAGTTTAGGCAGCAGCAGCGGAAGGGGCTGCGTTAACGATCGGAGCGTGGAATCAGACCACACGGATTGCGCTTCCAGCCGCGCATCCGACCCGTTGAATTGCTACCGCGACCACTGCTACGTCGCCAGAGACGGATCGGAGAAACCATGGCAGAGACATTGCGCAAGACTGTGACGATCGCAAAGCAGCGTTTCGAGCTGCGATCAGACCGTGTCGAGCGGGCCTTGAGGCAGACCCTGCCAGAGCCGATCACGAGCCACTACGTGGTGATTGGCCGCCGGTGCTACCCGCCCAAGCAGGCGATCAGCCTCGTCACCGGGCTCGACCGAGCTGACTTCACTACTCATCAGGCGCGGCGGATCCTGACCGGACTGGGTTTCCCCGCCGGCCGGCGTCCCGGTCAAGCCGAGTCGAAGGCAGCCGGGAGCTCCCGGAGAACCCGGTCGCGGGGCGTGCGGTCTCGGCCGAGCGCCGAGACCCTCGAGCCGTTCGTCGGGCTGTGGGTCGCCACCAAGGACGCGGAGGTGCTCGTCGCCGCGCCCGAGCCGCGCACGGTCCTCAGCTGGCTGGCTGAGCATCGTCAGCGAGCTGACAGCATGTTCCGGGTGCCGAGCGATGAGCTGCAGGCCAGCGGCGCGGCGCCCTGGTGAAACACGCGTTTCAGGCGCTCCCCGGTCACTCCGGACGGCCGGTCGTCGACCTCGTCGTCGAGGGGCTCGAGCTCGCGCCGCAGGCCTGCTGTTGGACACAGGAGCGAGTGACGTTCGCATGGGCCACCATGTCGCCGAGCTCGCCGGCATCGACCTCGGCGGCGCCACCGAGGATGAGATCGCCGTGGGCGGCTTGCAAACGACCGGCCGGCGCGCGAGCGTCCAGCTCGAGCTACGCCAAGGCAAGCAGGGTCACACGTGGGCTCCCGCCGTCTATTTCTGCGATCCCTGGCCCTGGGCCTTTGGCCTCCTCGGGCTTGGTGGCCTCGACCCTTTCCTGGTGGGCATCGACGCCTACGAGGAATGGGTCGAGCTGCACCCGCTCAACCGTTGAGCCATCTTCGCCACCCACTACGGACCGAGCTCCGCGGAAAGGGTCTCGTTAATCTGGTTCGCAGTCGAGGGGCGCCGTAGCCCCTTCGATGGCTGGGGCCAGCCGACCCAGCCCGGGCTGATCGAGGACCTCGACCAGGGCCACCACTTCAACGACTGAGAACGCGGCAAGGCGCGAGTCGAAGTTGGTGCTCCGACTCGACTTATCAGGCTGCGAGACGGACCCCGGTGGCCCGCTAAGAGCGAACGGAGGTCCCGCCCCACTCCTCGGGCGCGACGTCGGCGAGCGTCTGCGAGAACGTCCACTGGTGGCCCGCCGGATCCGCGGCCGTGTACTGGCGCTCGCCGTACGGGAAGTCCTTCGGCTCCTCCAGGATGCGCGCGCCGTGCTCGCGGGCGTGCTCGCAGTGGGCGTGCGCGTCCTCCACGCGCACCATCACCGAGTGTGTGGCCTCGCCCGCGCGCGGCGGCCGGCGATCGCCACGCACGTCGCCGATGATCACCGCTCCCTCGCCGAAGGAGAGCTGTGAGCGGTGGTCCTCGCCGATGCGAACGCGCTCGACGAATCCGAACGCTGTGGACAGCCAGTCGACCGCCTCGCGCACGTCCGGGTAGATCAGGACGGGAATGACCGTGGCTGCCGGGACTGATCGATTGGGCCTCACGTCGAGCCAGCTTAGATGACCCACCAAACGCGTCTCCATCCAGTCGGGTCAGATCAAAGTGTCGACAAAGGGGGTCCACTCCGCATCGCCCGTTGGTGGCACTGACCCGACGCTTTCATAGGCAATAACAAGACAACCTCGGGTCATCCGCGAGTCAATCGATTAGGGCATGGAGATGCTCTTCTCGAAATCCTCGATGAACCCAACGATGCTGTCTCGGCCGATGAGGCCTACACGACGCGCGGGCCCCGGGCCGCGATGACATCGAGGATCTCCTCGATGCACGGGTCATGCCAGCCTTGGGCGCGTGCCTCGTCCCGCAGCCTGGGTGCCTCCACAGCGACCCTGTCCACGAGCTGCCGGCGCACGCGCTCGAACCCTCCTGCGTTCATGCCGAAGTCATCGGCGAGGTCGGACCAGTGGACCTGAGTGACCGCGTCGGGGCTCAGCTCATCGCCGATGCTCAGCGCCAGCTCAGTGCTGAGCTCCGGGTAGGCGGCCGTGGAGACCACGTCATATAGCGGCGCCAGCCGCACGCCGTCACGGACGTGCAGCAGCGAGATGTTCTTCGCGTGCGCATCCGCGTTGCCCACCAGGAAGTGGAAGGCGGCTGCCTGTGCGCCGGCGAGTCGATCCAGGCCAGGCCACGGCGAGTTCAGGTCCAGCAGCTCTGCGAGCGCGCGGTAGGAGGGCAGCAGCCATCCGGCCTTCTGATACTTGAAGTCGGGGGTCAGGCCGAGCGCCTGACACAGGTCCTCTTGATGCACACGCCGGTGCGGCCAGGTCAAAAGCTCACGGTCGAATCGCTCTACGACGAGGCACGGGCGACCGGCTGCCGTGATCAGCTCGACGCCGGCGCTCGACAGGCCGCATCGTGCGGCCAGGCGCATGCAGAAGTACTCGTTGCTCGCGAGCCCCGGGTATGCGCTGTCGGCCAGCTCGGGCTTGAGAATGTGGCTGCTCGGCATGCCGTCGAGCGGCCTGCCGAAACGCCCGCTGCCGTCACGTACGAGCACCGCCTTGCGCTGCACGCCGGCGAGGCTGAGTCGCAAATGTTGGTCTTCACCGCGCATGCCGAGAGGATGCTGCGGCAGTTCTTCGATCAGGGTGTCCAACTCGCGATCGCCGAGCCATTGGACCGACGGGGGCTCCGACATGCGCTTGGCCTCGACGATCTGCAGCGCCCCGGCGCAGTCGCGCCCCAGCTCGGCAAGCAGACCATAGGAGTCGCTCGCAGCCAGCTTGAGCTGGCTCGCGATCTGCTCGCGCACCGCTCCCTCCGGCAGCAGCGCCTCGAAGAACGGGCGGCTCTCCGCCGGGCTGAACCGCTCCTGACTCATCGGCAGCGAGAGTGAGATCGAACGCGAAGGCTGCGTGTACCGGAAGGCATACTCACGAGACCGCTCGTCGGTGCGCTCGAGCCGGCCGACCTCCTCGCCGTCCCAGTACACGCCGAGGCTCATGTCTCACCGCGTCCGTGCACGTCCAGTCGCAGCCCTAGCGCTGCGAGGATGCGCTCCAGGACGTCCAGTCGCACCGTTGGCTCGCCGTGCTCGACGCGATAGACCGAGCGCACGCCGACGTTCGCGACCATCGCCAAGGTTCGTTGATCCATGCCTTGGCGGCGACGCTCGTCGCGGACGCGTTGCCCGATTCGCTGCGATGTGGATTCGATCTCTGTCATCTGCGTGATCGCGCATATTCTATCGCAGGATGGCGATTGTCTCAATATTCCGCGCGTTCGCACCGATCACTTCAATCAGGGCCCGCGACCTATGCTATCTGCGTGATCGCGCAGGCACTGGCTGTCGTCAACATCTCAGCGACCGGCCGTCGAGTTCTCGAAGCGTTGCCGCCTCCATTCGACCGGTCTACCTCACGCTCGAGGACATCCTGGGGCTGCATGGTCTGATCATCGGCGCCACCTCCATCGAGGCGGGTGATCAGTTACGTGACCGTTATGAGCTGGAGAGCGCCCTCGCAGACCTCCGTTACCGCAGCCGAGGGCCGGGAGGGCCAGTGAGGTGATCCCCCACTCGCGATAGTGGGCCTCTAGATCTGCTCAGACGTGGTGCCCTGGCCCTTGACTCTCGACCCGAAGAAGTTCTTTCTCGCATGACCCCAACCACCGCGGCATTCTTGAACATGCATAGGCTCGACAGCCACAGTCTCTGAAGGAGGTGTATGTGGTAGACGTGTATGTCAGCGAAGCGTTTGGGATTGGTCACTTATAGAAGACACACCAAAGACAAGAATGAGCCTGCCACGCGAAATCACGGATGGTGAGCCGGGGCTGGGACCCTGGGCGATCCTCCACGGCTACCGGGGCTCGGTCGCCCACGGGATGTACGAGCCGCCGGAGAATCCGCTGAGCATCGATGACAAGGACACGATGGCGATCTGCGTCCCGCCGCTGGACTATTACTGCGGGCTCTCGGAGTATGGCTCGCGCGGCACCCGTGAGATCAAACGAGGCGAGTGGGACGTCGTCATCTACGAGGCGCGCAAGGCGGTGAGGATGCTCGCCCAGGGCAACCCGAACATCCTCTCGCTGCTGTGGCTCCCGGAGAGCCTCTATATCGCGCGCGCACCGGCGGGACGGCACCTGATCGAACACCGCGAGGTGTTCGTCGCCCGGCACGTCTTTCACTCGTTCGTCGGCTACGCGAAGGGCCAGCTCCACAAGATGACGCACGGCTCCCAACAGGGCTACATGGGCGATAAGCGCAAGCGCATCGTCGAGCGGTTCGGCTACGACACGAAGAACGCCGCGCACCTGATCCGCCTGCTGCGCATGGGGATCGAATTCCTGCGCGACGGCGAGATGCGCGTCGATCGAGGCGGGCTCGACGCGACCGAGCTACTCGACATCAAGCACGGCGCGTGGACGCTCGAGCAGGTGCAGGCCGAGGCTACGCGGCTGTTCGCCAGGGCCGAGGACGCGCACGACCGCTCGACGCTCCCGCTGCGACCCGACGGCGAGCGCGTCAACGAGCTGTGTCTGCACATCGTCCGCGCCGCGATCGAAGAAGGACGAGACTCCGCGTAAAGTGGATCAGCCGGCCGGCAAGGCCACAACGCGCAGGCCATGCGATTTCCGAGGGGCCGTCGCAGATGTTCCAGCACTTCTCTTCTTTGCAACGAGCGCTTGGCTCACCGAGGCGGCGTAGCAGGGTCCGCCATCCATCAGCTCAGTCGCCGGGACCAAAGTCCGGCCCGGGCGCAGCTGAGACGTAGTCTTCGTCGTTGCCCCTGCGCAGAGTGCCCGCAAGCGCATCGAGAAGGTCGCGCCGAGCGAGCGCGCTGGCGCGCTCGAAGTCCTCCCACGACAGGTCCGGGAGGTCGGGCAGCGATCCCGCGAGGCTGCCACCCGATCCGACCGGACCCGCCTCGGTGTGTTCGTCTGCACTCACGACTTGAGTCTAGAGACCATTCGCCGAGCATCGACCCACGAGCAGATCGGTGCGGCCCCCAACCGTGCAAATCTGAAGCGCCGGTTCAGAATTGCACGGTTATGGCGGCAGGCGGTCAGCTGGGTATTGGGTCCAGCGCTTGGGCCAGCTCGATCATCTTCTCGGCGCTCAGGGTCGTGATTGGTTTTGTTAGGAAGATCTTGTCGGCCACATCGATCTGATCGGCGATCAACACGCAGGCACTTGGCATGCCGTCATCTGCTCCGAGCTCAACCTCGCCCCGTCTCATTGCTTTTCCTCGCGTTCGGTGCGCATCATGCTCTCGCTGAGCGTCTCGCCGAACTTCGCTATCTCTGCTTGCGAGAGCCGGCCCAACATCCCCGAAAAGCGACCCCCTTTCTCGGCTGAGGAGCGGCGCAGAGCGGACAGGTTACCCCACTCGTCGAAGATGTCCCCGGGTCTTGTGGTTTCTAACGTACGTGCTCGTCGAAGAAGCTGAGCATGCGCTCCCAGCCGTCGCGGGCCGCTGCCTCGTCGTGACCGACAGCCATCGGTGTGGGCACCCGCGCGAGCCAGCCTTGCCAGCCGTCGACCTGAGAGAAGAAGGAGTGGCCGGCCTGGTCATAGCTCTTCACGTCATGGGGCACGCCGAGGGCGGTGAGGTGGCGCTCCAGGCGCGCGGCCGTCTTGTGCCCGAACACGCGATCCTTGCCGCCGTAGCTTGCGACTACCGGACACACGCCGTCCAGGCGCGAGCGCTCCGCGGGCACCTCGCCATAGTTGACGGCGGCCGCGGAGAAACCTGGCTGTGTGCCGGCGATCAGCGCAAAGCCGCCGCCCTGACAGAACCCTGCCACGGCGATCCGCTCAGAGTCCACCTCGGGGCGGGCGGCGAGTGCGTCTCTCACCGCGCGGATGTCGGAGATCTCCCGCGCCACGCTGCCGCGCAACATGTCGACCATCACGCGGCTGAGACACACGATCCGCGACCCGTGCGAGTACAGGTCGGGCGCCAGTGCGGCGTATCCGGCATCGGCGAAGCGACGAGCGATCCGGCGCATGTCGTCGTTGAGGCCGAATGACTCGTGCAGCACGACAACGCCTGGGTGGGGCCCCTCACCGGCGGGTGCAAAGAGCTCTGCGCGGAGCTGCGAGCCATCCGCCGTGGAGACGTACAGGCGCAATCCGCTCGTCGGGTTGGGGGATTGTTTTTCTGTAGAGGAAAGGCTCAAACCAAATAGACGGAGTAGGTGGGATGGGGAGGAGAAGAAACAAAGCTATAGCAAGACACCTCCCAAACCCGAGGGCCGCTACGGCACAGGCCTACGCAGAGCGCTTCGCCGAGGAGATCGAGGTACGAGACCCTCAACGTAGAGGATCACCCCTCGCCGTCACAGGGTTGCATTTCGGGCCCATGCTCGAGCAGGAATTCGTCGAACTCCTGGGCGGTCAGAGTCCGGGAGCCGTCGCGCAGTGAGACGCTTGGGCGGAGGTTGGCGGGTTTCCTCTGTCGGTAGACGAGGAGCTGCATGACGTCGTCGAGTTCATCCTTGGGGACGCCGATCAGTAGCGCTTCTGCGAGCTCACGCTTCGTCATGATGTATCTCGTGTTCCTCTCGTTTTTGCGAACACACGCGACCCGCGACACTTGTGTGCGGAATGCGTTCGTACCGTGAGGAGTCGAGCTACATCTGAATGAGCCAGGCTAGCACTGGTGACTGAGTGTCACCGCTCATGCGAGCATGCCGTCGGGCAGGAGCCATTGATGCTCGATTTGGCTGATGTTGGCGAGGCGTTCGTAGTCGCGGTCGTAGTGCACGAGGGGGACACCGGCGGCTTCAGCGGCCGCGCCGATCAGCAGGTCGACTGGCGGGACGCGGCGATGGTTCCCGTCGGGCGCGAGCAGGAGTTGCAGCTCGCGCGCGCGTGTCCATAGTGTTGCCGGCATCGGTATCGATTGGAAGGCGTCGAGCCGCGTCGTGACCTCACGAGCGCGGGTCTCGTTCGGGGTGAGACGCACGAGCTCCATGACCACGATGTCGCAGACGAGTACCCGGCCGGCCGCGACCTGGGCGTTGAACCAGACGGCGAGTTGGGGGTAGCGCCGGTCTCGTACCCACGTCCACACGCCGGTGTCAAACAGGGCGGGGCGATCGAGTGTGGGGGGCTCTAGCTCAGGCTTCGGGCTCACCGGACCGCTCCCGCCGGCCAGCATCGACCTCCTCGGGCGTCCCGTCGATGTCGCTTCTCACATCGAAGCCGGCGAGCACTCGACGTCTTCCAACCTCGCGCAGGGCCGCGTTGATGGTGGCGCTGAGCCCCGTGGTGCCCAACTCGCCTTGCGCGAGATCAAAGGCATGTTGATCGATGTCTACGGTGGTGCGTGGCATGCGCATCATAATAGCACATCAACTCAGGCATCTCGAGTCTGCATCTTTCGATGTCTTGGCCCGCACTCGCTACCCCACGCTCCACACGTATCGATCCCCACGCTCCACACGTGCCGCGCTGGGAGAAGGCCTGCTCTGTGATTGCGAGCAGATCTGCTCTCTGATTGCGAGCAATCCGGTCAAGGTTTTTCTGTAAAGGAAAGGCCCATAGACCAAAGACCGCAACCCCCCGCGAGATCGCGCTCAGCCGCGAAGCTCGGTTTGAGGGTCCAGATTTGTGAGGGCGTCACGGAGGAGCGGGTCGCCTAGCAGCCAGAGTCCTCTGCGGGGGCTGTAGATGAGGCCGTGATATGCCAGCTGACCGAGAGCCCTGGCGATCTGCTTGGCGTCGGCGTACGGTCGCAGCGCGCGGTAGGGTTTTTCATCGGCTGCGATTGCGCGCATCAGTGCCGCCCCGTGCGGGTTCACGGCGCGCGCGAAGCTGACGGTGTCTTGTACTCGCGCGAGCGCGCGTTCGCTTTCCCGCTCCCACGCACGTCGGGCTGCCCATTGGGCATTGGGAGGGTCAGAACGCGTCATCTCCAAAATCTCCGCGGTGGCGCGCGCTTGGCCGTCGGTGCGTAGCAACAGCCAAATCAGGTCTGAGTCAGTGACAGGCAACTCTCGGAGGCGAACAAGTTCTCGCCACCGTTCGATGGTCGGATCGGTCAGCTCGAGCTGCTCGCCGGCTCCGAACAGGGCGGCTTGCTCGCCGAGGACGGAATCCTTTGTGGTGGGGAATGTGCCCAGGATCAGCGCTACGTTGCGCTCGTTTGTGACGCATGCGCGAAGCTCCCAGAGGACATTGCCCATGGGACGCTCGGCGAGCAGGTGCGCCCAGGTGATGGCCAGTGTCACGCCCTGTGGTGGCAGCTCGAGTAGTTGCGCCAGCGAGATCACTCGAAGAGCCTCTGGCTCGGTGAGCAGGCGCGCGATCTCGGCGCTGCGCGCCGGGCCCAACGATGCGAGCGTGTCCGCGGGCGGCGGTTCACCCGCCCGCCAACGACGGATGGCCTCACCGCCGAGTTGCCCTTGCAGGATTCGGTCAGCCAGCGCTCCAGCCAGCGCCGCGCGATCACCGTAGTGGCGCGCGTCGAGCATGATTCCGAGGCTTGGCCCATGTTCGGCTTGCCCGATGAGCTGCACTGCCTCTTCGGCGCCCGAGCCGGGATGACCGATCACGGTCAACGAGCCGTGGGTGGGGATGCGGCCCGCCCAGGGAGGCTGGCGGCCGAGGTTGAGGAAGCGATCGAGCTGAGCGCCGCGGGGCTCTTGCGGCGCAGCCGCTAGCTGTAGCGCAGTCGCTGCCATGCCTCGTGCCTTTCGACAGTAGGTAGCGCGAGCTCGACGACATCCACGTTGACGGTCCCGAACGCGCCGCCCAACTCGGCACACTGACGGGCCAGTAGCATCGTGCAGTAGGGCTGGCCAGTGGAGAGATCGAGCAGCCTCTGAAGCGCGGGCTCCTCCAGGGAGAGCTCAGCGCGCTTGAAGCGCTCGCGTAGATCGTGCTGCCAATCCTCGCGTGCGATGTGCGGGAGGACGAATGGCTCGCCCAGAAACTGCAGAATCGGAACGAGAGTGCGCTGAGCGCTGTCTTCGCTGCTGGCGAGAAGCACACCGAGGCGCCGCTGCTCGTCCTTGAGCAGCGCGCGGATGGCTGCCTGATCTTCTGGTCCCCAGTCGCCGATGAGGTGCGCCTCGTCGATGAGCATGACCGCTCGCCTGTCCGATGTCTGCAGGCGCTCGCGAAGGGCCGTGAGGACGGAGGGAAGGGTTAGCTCAGAGGGTTGGGCGGTGTCAGCGAGGTCTGCGAGCGGGGCGAGGTCCTCACTATCGGTCGCGCGAGCGATCCGGCCGGCGATGCGCGCCGCGGCTCCCCCGATCTGCTCCGCTCGTCGCGCGGTACGAAGCGCGCCACCGAGCTGGGCGAGGATCCGCGCCGCCGCTGCCTGAGCGGTCGGGTATTCGTCGAGTGGGAGATTGCAGGTCGCGAGGTGTGCGGCGTTGGCGCGAGCTAGAACCGCAAGCGCCAGGCTGGTCTTGCCCTCCCGGCGCTGGTCGAACAGCCGCAGTGTCTCGCCCGCCATCGCCCGCTTGCTGAGGGCGGCTATGGAGGGAGCGCGTCCGACCTGTTCGGCCTCACTGAGCGGCGGCCCGACCTTGAACAAGTCAGCAATCGATATGGCAGACATAGCAGTATTATACTCCTTTATATGCCTTATAGGATGGCTGGACTCAGAGGGCTAGACTCATGGATCTGCTCGCCCTTGGTGGCCCGTGGGTAGCGAGTATCTATCCTTTTTCGCTATGAAGTTGGCGGAAAAGTGTGGTAATTCGCTATCATCGTTGCATGAACGACTCCCAGCTCAGGCGTCTGTTGGCCGAGCGCAGCCCGTGGCGGGCACGGGCGGGCTGGGAGGCTGAGGACCCGGACCTGCGGGCCGCAGGCAGGCTTCCGCTGGACTACGAGCCCGAGCCGCTCGCGGACATTCACGCGCCGGGGCTGTACGTCCTGCGGGGCCCGCGCCGCGTGGGCAAGAGCCTCGAGCTCAAGCGCGCCGTCGTGCGGCTGCTCGCTGCAGGCGCCGATCCAAAGACCGTCTTCTACTGCTCCTGCGACGGGCTCTCAAAGCAGGACCTGCGGCGCCTGGTGGCGCAGGGACACAGCGTCACGTGCACCCTGCCCGGCCCTCGTCACTGGCTATTGGACGAGGTCACAGCCGTGCCGGGCTGGTCTGAGACGATCAAGGAGCTGCGCGATCAGGACACGACCTTCCGCGAGGCCTGTGTCGTCCTGACGGGATCTTCCGCACGCGATCTGGAGCAGGCGCGCAAGGACTTGGCCGACCGCCGCGGGGGCATCGCCGACTCCGACCGGCTGCTGCTGCCGATGGGCTTCCGCGCGTTCTGCCGGGCGCTGAGAGGTCTTGACGAGCTGCCACCGGAGGTCATCCGCCCAAAGGACTTCCTGACTCCCCAGGCCGAACAGGCGATATCGGCTCTGGAGCCGTGGAGCGACGCGCTCGCGGACGCGTGGGAGCTGTTCCTCGACGTCG
>DAIOGX010000064.1:0-3373 GCA_036744995.1 Solirubrobacteraceae bacterium
GAGCTGATCTTCGCCTATCTCTACGAGAAGGCCAAAGGCAAGAAGCCGGTGAAACGGTTGTGGCTGAACTCGATGACCAGCGCGGCGATGAAGAACGCCTTCGCAGGGCTGCGTCCGGCGGCGGAGTTCGAGCGCCTCGAGGATGCGGCAAGGTCGCGCTCGGAGGCCGATTGGATCGTGGGGATGAACGCGACTCGCGCGGCGACCATCCGGCTGCGGAGCTCGTTCGACGGGGCGGTGTCGCTCGGACGCGTGCAGACGCCCACGCTCGCGATCGTGGCCCGCCGCGAGGAGGAGATAAGGGCCTTCAAGCCGGAGCCGTACTGGCTGGTGGACGCGACGTTTGCGGCTGGACCGTTGGCGGGTGAGCCAGCCGGCGAGCGCACCTATGTCGGGCACTTTCAAGCCCCGACTGGTAGCCCGGGCAAGACCAAAGGCCCACGAATCGCCACCGAGGAGGAGGCCCACGCGATCGTCAGCGCGTGCGAGGGCAGGCCGGGGACGATCACGAAGCTCGAGAAGAAAGAGCAGCGCGAGAAAGCGCCGATGCTGTACGACCTGACGACGTTGCAGCGGGAGGCGAACAACCGCTATGGCTTCTCGGCCAGGCGGACGCTGGCGGCGGCGCAGCGGCTATACGAGGAGCACAAGGCGCTCACCTATCCGCGAACGAATTCGCGCTACCTGACGACTGACATGATCGGCGAGATCAAGCCGATCGCCGAGCTGGTGGGTAGCCACGCCGAGTACCGCAAAGGCGCCGAATACGTGACCGGGCTCGATGTACTGCCACTCGGACGCGTGGTCAACGACGCCAAGGTCACTGACCACCACGCGATCATCCCAACTCGCTCAGAGCACAAGCTCGAGAAAATGGACTCTGACGACAAACGCGTCTACGACATGGTGGCGAGGCGCTTCCTTGCGGTGTTCCACCCGGAGGCGGTGTTCGAGAACACGCGCGTGGAGACGACGGTGACGCAGGCTGAGGGCGGGAAGGACGCGGGAGGCGGGGGGGCTTCCTACACTTTCCGTACTCGCGGCAAGCTCCTGCAGGTGCCGGGCTGGCGGGGCGTCTACGACGAGGTGGCCGTGGACGCAAAGGCCGAAGGTGAGGGCCGCGGCGAGGAGGACGAGGAGACCGACCAGCAGCTGCCGCGCCTGGAGCAGGACGAGCAGGTGCAGACGCGCGAGATCGAGAGCGTGCGCAAGGAAACGAAACCGCCGCGGCGCTATAGCGACGCGTCGCTATTGGGCGCGATGGAGACCGCGGGCAAGCTCGTCGACGACGACGAGCTGCGGGAGGCGATGAAGGACTCCGGAATCGGCACGCCGGCCACGCGTGCGGCGATCATCGAGCGGCTGATCCAGGTGGGGTATGTGGAGCGCGATGGCCGGGCGCTGGTGGCGAGCGAGAAGGGCTTGAACGTGATCAGGCTGCTGAACGCACATGCGTTGACCTCGCCGGGGCTGACCGGGAGCTGGGAGCAGCGGTTGGGCAAGATCGAGCGCGGAGAGGACTCGCGCAAGCAGTTCATGAACGATATCGCGGGCTTCGCGCAGGAGACCGTGAAAGAGCTCGACGAGACGCTGAAAGATGTGCGGATTCCCCGCGCGACGTTGGGGCCGTGTCCGGTATGCGGTCATGAGATCGTGGAGAACCGCAAGGGGTACTCCTGTTGGGCGCGCGAGGACCCGGGCTGTGGGTTCGTGATCTGGAAGGCGAAAGCGGGCAAGCAGCTGCCGATCGCGGTCGCGCGCGAGCTGATCAAGACGGGGTACACGGCGCGTGCGGTGACGGGCTTTCGCGGGCGCAGCGGGCGTAGCTTCAGAGCCCAACTCGCGATGAGTCAGACCGAGGACGGGAAATGGCGCGTGGAGTTCAACGAGCCGTGGGCGAAGGAGGGCGCAAAACCCCCAGAGGCTGAGGCGGAGACGACCGAGAAGGTCGAGCGCTCGCAGATCGGCCAGCGCAGCGCCGCGTAGACCGTGATCACGCTGATCACGGGCCCCGCAAACGCGGGGAAGGCCCAGGTGGTGATGGACGCGGTGCGCGGGCACATGGTCCATGGGGAGGAGCCGCTGCTGGTCGTGCCGACACGCGCGGACGCGGAGCACTATCGGCGCGAGCTGGTCGGGGACGGCACGGCGCCGGGCTTGAGGGTCGAGCGGTTCGAGGGGTTGATCGGCGAGATGGTCCGGCGCGCCGGGGCGCAGGAGCCGACGCTATCTGGGCTGGCCCGCGAACGAGCGCTGGCGGCGATCGCCACACGCCACGACTCCCTCGGGGCGATGGGGGAGGATGCGAGCGCGGCCATGTCCGCCTCAGATGGTGTGCGGCACGCCGGTGAGGTCGCCCTCGGGTATGTGCGAGCGCTGACGGCGTTTGTGGCCGAGTTGCACATGTGGCGCGTGACGCCGGCGCGGCTCGGCCAGGCGCTGAGAGAGTGGTCGGTGGCAGTGGGCGACGAGGGATCGCTCGGGCTCGAGCTGGGAAGGCTGTTCGCGGAGTACCACCGGGTGTTGCATGACATTGGGCGGGTCGATGAGGAGCAGCGCGCGATCCGGGCGCTGGACGCGCTACGGCGGATGCCGGCGCTATGGGGGGAGAGGCCGGTGTTGTTCTACGGGTTCGACGACCTGACGCGAACACAGGTGGACGCGATCGAGACGCTGGGAGTGGTGGTGGGGGCGAGGGTGACGGTGTCGCTGACGTACGAGTCGGGGCGGACGGCATTTGCGGGGCGCGCGGGCACGTTCCAGGCGCTGGAGCCGCTGGCCGCAGAGCATCGGGAGCTCCGAGCGCGGGCCGAGTACTACGCGCCGCGGGCGCGCGCCGCGCTGAGCCACCTGGAGCGCTCGCTGTTCGAGCCGGATGCCGCGCGGGTCGACCCGGGGGGAGCGGTGAAGCTGCTGGAGGGCGGGGGCGAGCGCGCCGAGCTGGAGCTCATCGCGCGAGAGGTGGGGACGCTGCTGGAGGGAGGCATGGAGCCGGGTGAGATCGCTGTCGTGCTGCGCGCGCCGGGCGGGGCGGCGGATCTGATCGAAGAGGTCTTCGGCACGGCGAAGATCCCGTACGCGTTGCAGCGGAAGAGGCCGTTCGCGAATACCGCAATCGGCCGAGCATTGATCGGGTTGCTCCGTTGTGTGCCGGGCGTCGGTGGTGGAGCGGCGCCGGGCGGGGTCGGAGATCTGCTGGCCTGGCTGCGCGCCCCCGGTCTGCTGGAGCGCCCGGAGCTGGCCGACCGGCTGGAGGCGAAGGCGCGGCGCAGCGGCTGCTCAGGCGCCGCGCAGGCAAGGGCGCTGTGGGAGCGGGAGAACTGGAGACTGGAGACGATCGACCGTCTCACAGCAGCGGCGGAGCAAGGCGCGC
>DAIOGX010000064.1:3473-12565 GCA_036744995.1 Solirubrobacteraceae bacterium
GAGCCGATCGCGCGCGGCGGGCTGGCGCATGCCGCGCTGAAGGACACGCTCGAAGAGCTGAAGCGCGAAACGGGGTCGGCGCGGCTTACCCCGGCGCGGCTGGCTCGCGCGCGCGAGCTGTTACAGTGGGCGCTCCGGCAGAACGAGGCGAAGTTCCCGCTATCGACAGCGCTGGAGCGCCGGCCGGGTGTGCGTCGCCGGCTGGAAGTCGATTTGGAGCGCTATCTGGAGCACGCGGCTCAAGCGGACAGTCCGCTCGAGCCAAGCTATCTGGAGCTGGGGTTTGGGTTCGCCAGTAACGATGAGAAGGGAGAGGGGAGCGAGCTGGGAGCGTTCGACCTCGGTGGGGGGGTGATGCTGCGCGGAAGAGTCGACCGTGTCGACGTCAGCGCGGGAGGTGAGGCGGTCGTGTACGACTACAAGGGTCGGGACGCGCCGCCAGCGGGGAAGTGGGGGGCGCAGGGAAAAGTGCAGATCGCGTTGTACATGCGTGCGGTCGAAGGTCTGCTGGGGTTGAAGGTGGCAGGCGGTTTCTACCAGCCGCTGACGGGTGCGGATCTGCGCGCTCGCGGTGTGCTCGACGGTGACAGTGACGTGGAGATCGAGTGCGTGCGGGGCGACAAGCGCGAAGGCCCAGAGGTGCAGGAGCTGTTGGAGGAAGCGCTGATCCTCGCGCGTGCGGCGGCAACGCAGGCGGGACGCGGCGAGCTGGAGGCACGACCGGAGACATGCGCGTTCAGGGGTGGATGTATGTACCCGACGATCTGCCGCTGCGAGCGCTGAGAAATGTGGGCACTGACCGAAGAGCAGGAGCAGGCGGTTGCGCGCCGGAGCGAGCCGCTGTTGTTGGCCGCCGGTGCGGGGAGCGGCAAGACTTCAGTGCTGGTCGAGCGCTTTGTCAGGGCGGTACGGGAGGACGGGGTGGCGCCGGGGAAGATCCTCGCGATCACGTTTACCGAGCGCGCCGCGGGCGAGCTGCGCGAGCGGGTACGAGCGCGCTTGCTGGAGCTGGGCGAGCGCGAGGCTGCGCGCGACAGCGAGGCGGCATTCGTGAGCACGTTCCATGGATTTTGTGCGCGTCTCTTGCGTGTGCATTCGCTGCCGGCAGGGCTTGATCCGGAGTTCGAGATCCTCGATGAGGGCTTTGCGGCGAGGCTGCGCGCACAGGCGTTTAGCGTCGCTTTGCGGGACTTCCTGGCGGGGGAGCGAAGCGAGGTGGTGGATCTGGTGGCGGCGTATGGGGCCGATCGCCTGCGATCGATGGTGGAGGGGGTCTATGCGGAGCTGCGCAGCCGGGGCCGGCGCCGCCCGACGCTCACTGAACCGGTGCTGGAGGAAGAAGCGGACGCGAACGATGCCGCGGGCGCCAGGGCGTGCGCGCTGATTGGCGAGCTGCTTCGGAGATTCGGCGACGCATATGAAACGCTCAAGCAGAGACGCGGCGCTGTGGACTTCGACGACCTGGAGCTGCGCACGAGAGCCCTGCTGGACGGGTGGGCGAACGTTAGGAATGCCTGGTCCGAGCGGTTCGAGCTGCTGATGGTGGACGAGTTTCAGGACACCAACTCCCGCCAGCTGGCGATCTTGACGGCGTTGGAACGCGACAACCTGTTTACGGTGGGGGACGAACTGCAGTCGATCTACGGGTTCAGGCACGCCGACGTGAGCCTGTTCCGCGCGCGCCGCGCGGAGCTGGCCGAGCGCGGCAGGAGCCTCGAGCTGGCCCAGAACTTCCGCGGCCGTGCGCCGCTGTTGGAAGTCGTGAATGCGGTATTCGCAAAGCGCTTCGGGGCTGGGTACACGCCGCTGCTCGCCGGCCGCGAGGAAAGCAGGCTGAGTGACGGCGAGGACGCCCACACGCATGACGGGGAGGGCGGCGAGGAACCACTGGTGGAGCTGTTGCTGACCGCCAGGCGCGGCTGGGACCACGACAACGCGGAGCCGGCGGCAAAGATCTCAGGCGCTCTCCCTCTCACTCCGCGCTGGCGCCAAGCCGAGGCGCGACTGCTGGCACGGCGCGTGGCGGAGATCGTGGCGAGCGGGGGGGCGACGGCGGGCGAGGTGGCGGTGCTGCTGCGTGCCGTGGGCGACCTGCCGGTGTATGAGCGAGCGTTGCAGGAGCGCGGCCTACGAACGCTGGCGGCAGTCGGTGGGTTCTGGGGACGCCAGCAGGTCGGGGATTTGCTGGCGTACCTGCGTACGATCGCCAACCCGCTGGACGAGCTGGCGTTGTACTCGACGCTGGCCTCGCCGCTGGTGGGGTGCTCGAGCGACGGGCTGGCGCTGCTCGCGCGCGCGGCCGGCGCGGCGAAGCGAGACGTGTGGGAGACATTGGGGCGTGTCGATGGCGCTCACGCGGGGGAGGGGGAGAACATATCTGCGGTGCGTGCTGTGCAGACCCCGCACGGAGAGCTCTCACACGATGAGTTTCTCGCCCGCCTGTCGGTGAGAGACCGTGATGCGCTCCTGGCGTTTCACGCCCGCTGCGAAGTCGAGCGGCGGACGGCGTCGCGGCGGACGATCTCCCGGCTGATCGAGCGAGCTGTTGAGCAGAGCGGCTATCGCGAGCACGTGCTGGGACTGGAGTGGGGGGAGCGGCGGTGGGCGAATGTGCACAAGTTGCTGCGCCAAGCCCGCCGGTTCGAAGCGAGTGAGGGACGCGACCTACGGGGCTTTCTCGACCACGTGGCCCACCAGCGGGAAACGGCGGGCGCTGGGGCAGCGCCCGACGCGCCCGTGGCTGGGGTAGAGCCCGACGCGGTGCGACTGATGAGCATCCATGCCGCGAAGGGCTTGGAGTTTCCAGTGGTGTGCATCGCCGATCTAGGGCGCGCGCCGAACATGAGCGTGCCCGACCTGCTCGTGGATGTCGCCCCCGGCGAAACGGGCGTCTCCGGCCGGGAGCGCGCCGGGCGGATCGGCCTGCGGCTGGCGCGGCTCGACGACGGGGCACAGTCGGCGCCATCATTGGACTTCGACGAGCTGTGCCAGGAGCGTAAGCGGGCACAAGCCGAGGAGGAGGAGCGGATCATGTACGTAGCGATGACCCGTGCGCGCGAGCGGCTGCTGCTGAGCGGGGCGGTCGACTTCGAGCACTGGCCGGAACAACGGCTCCAGGCGTCCGCGATCTCCTGGCTTGGGCCGGCGCTGGCGGCCGATCTGCCCGCACTCGTGAAGGCGTTGGAGCAGCCGGTGCGCGATCTGACGGTGGGCGCGACCGGCGCGGTGCGGGTGCGCTTGAGGTTGAACGCGCCGGAGACGATAGTGGGAGACTGAGAGACCTTGGTAGAGGAGGGATCCACGCGGGCGTTTGCGGACGCCGAGCTGTTCGTGCGCTGTCGTGAGCGGGGGGACGCTCGCGCACGTGAGCAGCTGATCGAGCGCTATCTCCCGCTAGCCCGCCGGCTAGCCCGCCGCTACCAGCGGTCGAACGAGCCGCTGGAAGATCTCGTCCAGGTCGCCTCGCTCGGCCTGCTGAAGGCGATCGACGGCTTCGACACCGCCCGCGATGTCGCCTTCTCGAGCTACGCCACGCCGACCATCCTGGGCGAGCTGAAGCGGCATTTTCGCGACCGCACATGGTCGGTTCGGGTCCCCCGTGACCTCCAAGAACTAGCGCTGCGCGTCGATCGGGCGGTAGCTGAGCTGTCCCGCGGCAAGCGCGATGCTCCTACGGTCGGCGAGCTCGCGACGGCGGTGGAAGCCTCCGAGGAGCAAGTGCTCGACGCGCTGCAGGCTGCCAGCGCCTATCGCGCTGGCTCACTCGACGCACCTCGTCCAGGGCAGGCCGGCGAGGACGCCGGTGAGTCTCTCCTCGGGGACACGCTGGGCGTCGAGGAGAGCGGGTTCGCACGCGCCGAGGAGCGCGCGACGCTGGGGCCCCTGCTGGCGCTGATATCTCCGGTGGAGCGTACGGTGCTGACGCTCCGCTTCCGCGAGGACCTCACTCAGGCGGAGATCGGCGAGCGGATCGGTGTCTCCCAGATGCAGGTCTCCCGGCTCATCCGCGGGGCGCTCATGCGCTTGCGCGCTGGCCTTGCGGAAACACCGCCCGATCCACTGAAGTAGTAGTAGGCGTCAATTCGCTGGATACGCTGAGACATCGAGCCGCGAGAAGATTGTCGTGCGACCGGGCCTCAAAGGAGCGGCCGCAGTGGCGGTGAGGGCACGGTCAGCCGAAGCTCAGCTTGAGGACGAGCTCCTCCCCGGACCCGTCGGCGCTTGCAACCACCTGAAGCTCCTCGGATATATGTTCGAGCACATTTCCCACGTCGGGGACGAGCGCGTCTCGCACCAGCCCGTCGGCGCCCTGCGCTGTGAGCTCGCCCACGCGCAACTCGAACTCCCGCCCTCGGGTGGTCACGGCGAAGGCAAGATAGCCATCGCGCGAGTGTGCGGGAGCGTGCGCGGAAATCGCGTCGCAGACGAGTATCGCGTCGTCCAGTCGATCGATCGGGCAGTTGGCGCGGGCGAGCACCATCGTTACGACGCGAGACAGCACCGGCGCTGTCAGTGGACCGTTCGCCAGGCGCAGCGAAACCGCATTCTCGACCGGGGGGCCGTCCTGCGCGGAGGTGTTTGTCACGGCTGTGTCGATGGGTCGACCGCGGGCGCGGCGCCGTCGTGCTCATTGTGATCGGGGATATGGTGGAAGAGCGAGAAGGTCATGTGCACCTCCGTGCGTCCATCCTCGCCGTGGCCGAGTCGCACCGTCTCCGCCAGCGAGGCGATCAGGGGCAGTCCCAGGCCGAGCCCGGGACTGCCCGGTCGTCGCGGGACGATCCCCGGTCCCTCGTCGCGCACGACCACGCTCAGCTCGTCGTCCAGCAATGTAGCGAACACCTCCAGCGGCCCCTCCTCGCCGTCTGGGTAAGCGTGGACCACCACGTTCGTACAGGCCTCCGTCACCGCGAGGCGGAGGTCGTAGAGGAGCTGCTCGTCGACTCCCAGCGCCTCGCCGAGCGCCCCGAAGGCCTGGCGTACAACGGCGATATTCCCAGCTCGCGCCGGGAGCGCCAACTCTATGTCAGGCGTAACCGTGCCCGGCGTCATCGTAGTTCCTGGGATCCTTGACCTCCGCGTGTCTTCGATGATGGTGCCCTAGAACGGGAATTTTCACACATCGACACCCCTGAGCGACTTCGACACTCGCCGGCGACGGCCGGTGAGAACGACGTACTGCTGAATATCAGCATACGCCAGGGGCCGGTCGGCGTCGGCCGGGGACATCGCCGGGGTTGGGTCGGCATGCCACCGAGGTTGCCCAGCAGGCGCCAGGAAGGCTGGCTCGAGTATGTCGCCAGGGTCGGTCCGGACTGCTGGTTTCCACGGCCTTCGCGCTGCTACGCTTTCTGGCTCCGCCTCAGGTGCCCGCCTACCTGCGCCACGGTGGGTCTGCCCGTACGGGGGTATACCCACCCCGCGCGGGATGCACCGTCCCAAGGGAGCACTTCCATGACTTCGCACATCAAGCAGCCGCCAAGGGCCGTCGGACTTTACGACCCTCGCTTCGAGCACGATGCGTGTGGCGTCGGCATGGTCGCGCGCCTGGATAACCGGCCCACCCATGAGGTGATCTCGCGGGCAATCACAGCACTCGAGAACCTCGAGCATCGCGGTGCCTCCGGCGCGGACCCGTGCACGGGCGATGGCGCGGGGATCCTGATGCAGATGCCCGACGAACTGCTGCGCGCGGTCGTCGACTTTGAGTTGCCGCCAGCCGGGCGCTACGGCGTGATGATGTGCTTCCTGCCTACCGACGAGGCCGCACGAGCGAGCCTCGAAGAGCTGCTCGAACGGTCCGTGCGGGAGGAGGGCCAGCGGGTGCTCGGCTGGCGGGACGTGCCGATCGATGTGGAGCACACCGGCGAGGTCGCGGGCGCCTGTCGCCCCGTAATCCGCCAGTTGTTTGTCGGCGCCGGTTCCGACCATGACGAGGACCAGGATGCTTTCGAGCGCAAGCTGTACGTGATCCGCCGCGTCTGCGAGCTGACCGCCGAGGAGCCCGGCCTGTACGTGGCGTCGAGCTCCTCCCGGACCATCAACTACAAGGGCATGCTGATCAGCTACCAGCTGGCGGCGTTCTACCCGGATCTGCGCGACGAGCGCTGTAAGAGCGCACTTGCGCTCGTGCACTCGCGCTTCTCCACAAATACCTTCCCCAGCTGGGAGCTGGCTCACCCGTACCGGGTGATCTGCCACAACGGCGAGATCAACACGGTGATGGGCAACGTCAACTGGATGCGCGCGCGGGAGTCAGAGCTGCAGAGCGAGCTGTTCGGCGAGGACCTGAAGAAGATCCTACCGGTCGTCACCCCCGGCAACTCCGACTCGGCGACATTCGACAACGTGCTCGAGCTGCTCCTGCTCGCCGGGCGCTCGCTGCCGCACGCGGCGATGATGATGATCCCCGAGGCCTATCGCGGCCGCGAGGACCTGCCGGAGCATCTGAAGGGCTTCTATGCCTTTCACGCCTGCCTGATGGAGCCCTGGGACGGACCCGCCTCGGTCGCGTTCACCAACGGCCGCGTCGTCGGCGCGACGCTCGACCGCAACGGGCTGCGACCGGGCCGCTGGGTGGAGACGATCGACGGGCACGTAGTGCTCGGCTCGGAGTCCGGTCTGCTGGACATCGCGCCCGAGCAAGTGCGACGGCTCGGGCGCCTGCAGCCGGGCAAGCTTTTTCTCGTCGACCTCGAGCGGGGGCGCATCGTTGAGGACGAGGAGGTCAAGCGCGAGGTCTCCACACGACACCCCTATGGGGAGTGGTTCGCGCGTAACGCCGTTCACTTCCACGACCTGCCGCCCTCAGAACAGAAAACGCTCTCCAACCAGCCGCTGCGTCTGCGCCAGCGCGCCTTCGGCTATTCCCAGGAGGACCTTCGCGTGCTGCTCACGCCGATGGCCGTTGACGGGGCCGAGCCAATCGGATCGATGGGAAACGACATCTCCCTGGCGGTGCTCTCCGACCAGGCGCCGCCGCTCTTCTCCTACTTCAAGCAGTTGTTCGCTCAAGTCACCAACCCACCGATCGACCCGATCCGCGAGGAGATCGTGATGAGTCTGGCGACAAGCCTCGGCAACGAGCGCAACCTCTTCGATGAAACCCCCGAGCACGCCCACAAGCTCCTGCTGGAACAGCCGATTCTGCTCAACCGTGAGCTGGAGACGCTCCGGCACGTATCACACGACGTCTACGCAGCCGACACGCTTGACATCACCTGGCCCATCTCCGAGGGCCCTGCGGGGATGGTCCAGGCGATCGAGCGCATCTGCCGCCAGGCTCGCGAGGCGATCGCCAAGGGCGTCAATATCATCATCCTCTCCGACCGGCAGCTGGGACCGTTGCGGGCTCCCATCCCGTCGCTGCTGGCGGTCGCCGCGGTCCACCACCATCTCGTGCTCGAGGGCACCCGCCTGCGCGCCGGCATCATCGTCGAGTCGGGCGAGCCACGAGAGGTGCACCACTTCGCCACGTTGATTGGCTACGGCGCCAGCGCAATCAACCCCTATCTGACGCTCGAGACGCTCGATGAGATGGTTGTCGAAGGGCGCCTCGGCAACGCCTCTGAGGACGGACGCCTCGCGCCGCCGAGCACCGACGAGCTCAACGACCTGCTCGAGCGTGCCGCCCAGAACTACGTGAAGGCGCTCGGCAAAGGGCTGCTCAAGACGATCTCGAAGATGGGCATTTCCACCATCCAGTCCTATCGCGGGGCGCAGATCTTCGAGGCGGTCGGCCTAGAGCGCGAGCTGATCGACACTCACTTCACGGGCACCGCCTCGCGCATCGGCGGCGTCGGCGTGGAGGTGTTGGCGACCGAGGCGCTCGAGCGCCACGCTCGCGCCTATCCCGCGGGCGAGCGGGCGCTCGATGAGCTGCTCCCCGTCGGCGGTATCTATGCCTGGCGGCGCGACGGCGAGCACCACATGTGGAATCCGGAGACGATCGCCCTGGTCCAGCACTCGGTGCGCGCGGCCAACGGCGACATGGCCGCGGCGATGGACGGCGACGCCGACGCTCACCGGGCCGTACGCGCGAGCGCCGCCTTCGAGAAGTACCGTGAGTATGCGCGCACAGTCAATGAGGACGCCGCGCGCAGGGCGACGCTGCGCGGCCTGCTGGAGATCGGCAGCGGACCGGGCGCGGCCGCTCTGACGCCAATCACGCTGGAGGAGGTCGAGCCGGCGAGTAAAATCGTGAAGCGCTTCTGTACCGGGGCGATGAGCCTCGGGTCGATCTCCCGCGAGGCCCACGAGACACTCGCGATCGCGATGAATCGCCTCGGCGGGCGCTCGAACACGGGCGAGGGTGGGGAGGATCCATCGCGCTTCACGCCCGACGCCAACGGCGACCGTCGGCGCTCGGCGATCAAGCAAGTCGCCTCCGGGCGTTTTGGCGTGACGATCCACTACCTCGTGAACGCCGATGAGCTGCAGATCAAGATGGCGCAGGGCGCAAAGCCGGGCGAGGGCGGCCAGCTGCCGGGACACAAGGTTGACGACTACATCGGCTCGATCCGCCACACGACGCCGGGCGTCGGCCTGATATCGCCGCCGCCGCACCACGACATCTACTCGATCGAGGACCTCAAGCAGCTGATCTACGATCTGCGCTGCTCCAACCCCGAGGCGGAGGTGTCGGTCAAGCTGGTCTCGGAGGTCGGCGTCGGCACCGTGGCGGCGGGCGTGTCTAAGGCGAACGCCGACAGGGTGCTGATCGCCGGGCACGATGGCGGCACCGGCGCCTCGCCGCTGTCCTCGATCCAGGCGGCGGGGATACCCTGGGAGATCGGCTTGGCCGAGACCCAGCAGACGCTGCTGCTCAACGACCTGCGTTCGCGCATCAAGGTCCAGACCGATGGCCAGCTGAAGACCGGTCGCGACGTCGTCATCGCCGCGCTACTCGGCGCCGATGAGATGGGATTCTCCACCGCGCCGTTGATCGCGACCGGCTGCATCATGATGCGCGCCTGTCATCTGAACACCTGCCCGGTTGGAATCGCCACGCAGGACCCCGAGCTGCGCAAGCGCTTCAAGGGGACGCCCGAGCACGTCGTCAACTTCTTCTTCTTCGTCGCCGAGGAGGTGCG
>DAIOGX010000065.1:0-12543 GCA_036744995.1 Solirubrobacteraceae bacterium
CGGCCAGCCGTGGCGTCCCGCGATCTCCATTCACCAGCGAGACCGGAAGCAGCGGGCGCAGCACCTGCTCACCGTGCCAGCCGAGCTGTGCATCCTGCCGGTAGGGGTACAGCCAGGTGGGCCGCTCGCGCTCAGTCAAGACCGGGGTGGTGGAAGAGGGGCTCATCTGAGTTGGCTCATCCGAAGGGGAGAGAGAGGGTCATCCAAAGTGGTGGAGCGGCTCATCTGAGTCAGTAGATCCGAGTTGGCTCATCCGGGTACGGAACACGGCCTTGCACGACGACATGGTCGCGATCCTTCGCTTCCCTCAGGACCACCTGCGGATCCGCGTCGGCAAGCACGATCTCGCCCGTGCGCCAGTCGAGGGCCACGTACTGGCCCTCGTAGCCCGTGAAATCGGTGCGGATCTGATCCATGCTCGCTCCCATGTGGGCTCAGTTTAGCGCGGTCAGGTTGCTCGAAATTGACACATTTGAGTGATCATTGGCGCCGGTGCGCCTCAGTCCAGCGCCTCTAGGGTTGTGCGGAACATGGCCGCGAATGCGGCGACGGCGACCGTATGGTCACCGCTCATGGAGGCGGCGGCGGCCTGCCTGTATGCCGGGTCTCCTGGTCGCGGCTTGATGGCGACGAAGGGGTGCAGGCCATAGCGGAGCGCTGCCCAATTGGACCAGAGGCGCGCGGTGCGACCATTGCCGTTGGCGAACGGGTGGATCCTTATCCACTCGCCGTGAATCATGGCGCAGAAGGCGATCACCCCTCCCAGCTGCTGGGGTGTGATGGGCTTGGCGGCCACGGCGATCGCCGCATCGATCCGGCCGACGCCGATTTGGGCCTGGCGCTCGAAGTTGGCCAGCTCCGGCAAGACGTTCGCCGAGGGAGTGCCGCTGAGAAAGCCCACCGAGACCTCATAACCGACGAGCTCGGGGAATCGATCGTCGGAGTCGCGCACCTCGCCGGCGTAGTAGGACACGGGGAGCGGGACGCCATCGTAGAACTGCCGGTGCCAGTCCTGGGCCATGGCGACCGTAGGGGGATCGCGTTGCTCAGAGGATGCGACGATCGAGCGCAGGACACTTTCGGCGTTCAGGAGCAGCTGCTGCTCATACCCCGGAGGGCCAGCGTTCCACGGAATCGGCACTAGCGGGAGAAGACGTCGCCGATTCCAAAGACGTCGCCCCCTAGCCCTGCGGTATCCCTGAATCGACTACGGAGGGGATCGTCGCCGTATGCCTCACCCTCGGCAAATGCGCGAATGTAGTTCTCCACATGGTCCTCACGGTTGTAGCTCTCCAGGAGCGCCAGGGTGCCGGCCAGGTCCTGCTCTAGCGACAGCGCGGCGGCGTGGAGCTCGCGCTCGAGCATCTGCTCGGCAAGTTGGTTCTTTGAGATACCCAGCTTGTCAGCCACAACTCCCAGGATCTCGTGAGTCCTGGCGTTGTGGAACCTGAGTGTGAACTTGGGTGCGGCAGCTGTGCCCATCGCGTGATCACGTCCTCCGTCGTTGGTGCTTACTACGGTAGCCTATCCAGCCCCCTGCCGTCAAATCCTATATCTGCCGTCACGCGGCTCGGAAATCCGCGGAGATCAGCGACGAACGCGGTCGGTCGCCGCGCGAGTCTCCTCAACGGTCAGCGGCGGTATTGGGCGGTCCGGGACGATCACGGCCCACCCATCACGAACCTCCACGTGAGCAGGGACATCTGGCACGAGGTCCCGATCCTTGTGGTCGGGTGCGCGCTGCTGTTTGACCCTTGCGCCCATTGGTGGTCATGCCTCGATTCCAGTGCGAGGCAGCGGCAGCGCGAAGCTTCCAAGAAACTGCTGGTGCATTGGTTGCAAAACATTCGTCCACTCTGCTACGGTGCTGCTCAAGCGAGGCTCGAGAGAGCCATGGGACTATGGGAGGAAGAGCGTGCACGAGGCACATCGCTACTGGCATTTGTCATGGATTTCCCGGCCAGATTCTCTACAGCTTGATAACGAGATTCGCGTAGAGATAGGTAGCTTTCAGACGATGGGCGGGAGGGTTGTATGGACGCGACCAACAAGGGAGTCATGACATGAGTAACAGTGCTGCCGCGACCCAAGCTCCTGAGGATCGCCCGCGCGATCGCACGAACCGTTACTCCGGGGGGCCATCGATGCTTGCGCGCTCGAAAGCGCCCGCCCCGATCTCCAACCGGCTGATCTCGCTGGCTGTCAAGCGGGCTCAGGGGGGCGATCGTCAGGCACTGGGGTTCCTCTATGCCCACTACGCCGACAACGTCTACGGGTATGTGCGCAGCATCGTTCACGATCATCACGAAGCCGAAGACGTGACCCAGCACGTCTTCACGAAGCTGATTGGAGTGATCGGCAAGTACGAGGAGCGCGAGGTGCCGTTCTTCGCCTGGGTGCTGCGCGTCGCGCACAACGTCGCCGTCGACCACATTCGCAAGCAGCAGCGTCTGGTCCCCGTCGAGGAGGTCAGATCGAGCTACGAGGGTGGCGGCGACCCCGCCAGAGGTGGGCAGATGAACGCCCTTCGCGACGCTCTCTCCACGCTGCCCCAGGCACAACGTGAGGTGCTCGTCCTGCGCCACTTCGCCGGGCTCTCGCCGCCGGAGATCGCGACCCGAACCGGCCGCTCGGAAGGATCGATCCACGCCCTGCATCACCGCGGACGCAGGACACTGAAGGCCGTGCTGACCAGCACCGGCGCGGCGCCATCGACGGCTCAACGCCCGCAGGCAGACGCCTCCTGCTAGCCCACGGAGCGCAGTAGTCCACCGCAGTAGTCCACGGGGCTAATCCACGGGGGCGCTATCCGGGTAGGGGCTTCTGCAGACCTGCCGCGCGATCCGTCCGCTGTCGACATCCGCGAGGTAGTAGAGGACGGCAAAGCTGACCAGCTCCTGCACCGGCACTCCCAGGCGAATGGCCTCCTCCTCGATGCTCTCGCGGGCAAAGCCCTCGAGTGCCAGCGTCACCTCAACGTGCTCCTCCCGGACTCCGCTTTGCTCCGCCTGGACTCGATCGAATCGCCCCATACTGTCCTTCAACGGCCGCTGATGTCTGAAGCTGACGCTAGGAGTATCTGAAGGGGGACCAAAAAAGGCCGTATCTCACGGTCGAGGCCGCAGCTCAATGCGACACTTTGGCCCTCTCAGAGTGCTCCCAGATACTGAACATGTCGACGCCCCCCGAAGCGTAGACACATCAGCTGAGTTACAGCCAGTCCTCGCCGTCCGCGAGGTCGCACTCGCCGGGATATGCGTCGAGCTTCTGCTCGAGCGCGGTGACGATCCGGCCGGCGGTTACGGCGCGAAACTGTCTTAGATACCGGCGCGGGGCATCCCGCCCGCGTCTGAGCGGAGGTTGAAGAACTGGCCGCGGTCGGCGCGCCCAGTTACTCGCCCTGCAGGCGGTCCAGCTGCGGCGGGTGCAGAAAGCGCGCGGCGAGGGTTTGCATCACGCGCTCGACGGCGGCGTCGACTGCTTCCTTGCTCGAGTACAAGACAAGGTCGGGCTGCGCCGGCGCCTGATAAGGCGCATCGACACCAGTGAGACCGGTGAGCTCACCCGCGCGCGCGCGCGCGTAGAGACCCTTGGGGTCGCGCTGTTCGCAGACCTCAAGCGGAGCGTCGACGAACACCTCGATGAAATGCAGGTCGTGAGCTGAGTGCAGTCCGGAGGCCACCTCGCGGTCACAGCCGTAAGGGCTGACGAGGCTGACGAGCGCGATCGTCCCGGCCTCCGCGAACAGCCGCGCGACGTGCGCCGTGCGCCGCACGTTCTCACAACGCGCCTCCTCGTCGAAGCCGAGATCGCCGTTGAGACCATGGCGCAGGTTGTCGCCGTCGAGCAGGAAGGCCGGACGGCCAGCGGCGACCAGACGCTCCTCGACAGCGCTGGCGATCGTCGACTTCCCGGCGCCCGGCAGCCCGGTGAACCAGATCGTGGCGCCGGGATGCCCGAGCGACTGCCAGCGCGCCCGGCGGGTCAGATCCGAGCGCTGCCATTTCACATTGGGGCTCTGCGTCGGCCGCGGCTCGACGGTCGGCGTGTCTTCGACCTCCGTCTCAGTGTCGAGGATCACCCCGGCGGCGACCGTGTCATTGGTCGCCTCGTCGATCACGATCAGGCTGCCCGTGATCTTGTTGCGCCGATAGGAGTCGAACACCAGCGGCGAGCTGAGCTCCATGCGAACACGGCCGAGGTCATTCAACTCGAGCGTGGTGGCGCTCTCGTCGCGGTGCAATTGGTCGAGCCCGATCCGATAACGAACGTCCAGCGCGCTGACCGCCGCGGCGCGGGTGGTGTGCTTGACGATGTAGCGGCGTTGCGGGCTGAGCGGCCGCTCGGACATCCAGCAGAGCAGGCACTCGAAGCTGCTCGAGACCGTCGGCTGGTTGTGGGCACGAGCAATCGTTGAGCCGCGGCTGACATCGATGTCGTCGGTCAGCCGCAACGCGACCGACATCGGCGGAAAGGCCTCCTCGATCGGGCCGTCGAACGTGTCGATCCCGGCGATCGTCGAGTGCTGCCCGCTGGGCAGCACGACCACCTCATCGCCCGCCCGCAAGATGCCGCCCGCCACCTGACCCGCGTAGGCGCGGTAGTCCGTGCCGCCGCCCGAGCGCGGCCGGATCACCCACTGGACGGGGAAGCGCACATCGATCAGGTTACGATCGGAGGCGATATGGACGTGCTCGAGGTGGTAGAGCAGCGGCGGACCCTGATACCAGTCCATCGCCTCCGAGCGCTCGACGACGTTGTCGCCCAAAAGCGCTGAGATCGGGATGAACGTCACGTCGGGGACATCCAGCTTTGCGGCAAATCCCTCGAACTCCTCGACTATCCCATCAAAAACACCCTGGTCGAAGTCGACGAGGTCCATCTTGTTCACACAGACAACCAGATGGGGGATGCGCAGCAGCGAGCTGATGAAGGCATGACGCCTGGACTGCGGGAGCATCCCCTTGCGCGCGTCGATCAGCACGATCGCCAGGTCGGCGGTCGAGGCGCCAGTGACCATGTTGCGCGTGTACTGCTCGTGGCCGGGCGTGTCGGCGATGATGAAGCGGCGCTCGGCGGTCGCGAAGTAGCGGTAGGCGACGTCGATCGTGATGCCCTGCTCGCGCTCCGCGCGCAGGCCGTCGGTCAGCAGCGACAGGTCGAGGAAGTCTGAGCCCATCCGCTTACTGGTCTGCTCGACGTGCTCCAGCTGATCGGCGAGCACCTGCTTGGAGTCGTACAGCAGACGCCCGATCAGCGTGCTCTTGCCGTCATCGACCGAACCGGCGGTGGCGAAGCGCAGCAGCTCGGCCGGGCGCTCGGAGAGCCGCTTGAAGATGTCAGTGGCGTCAGCGGCCTGCGCCGCGAGGGTGCGACCGTGCTGTGCCTGTGCCCGCAATGAAGAATCGGAGATAGCCATCAGAAATAGCCCTTGCGCTTGCGGTCCTCCATCGCCGCCTCAGTGACCCGGTCGTCGGCCCGCGTCTGACCCCGCTCGGTGATCTGGGTGGCGGCGATCTCGAGCACCACATCCTCCAGGGTAGTCGCACGAGACTCGACCGCCCCGGTACAGCTCATGTCCCCCACCGTGCGATAGCGCACCCACGCCGAGAACGGCCGCTCATCCTCCATCAGCTGAACATGGGGGCTGACGGCGTAGAGCATCCCGTCACGCTCGAACACCTCACGCTCGTGCGCGAAGTAGATCGAAGGGACCTCCAGCTGCTCCTCGGCGATGTACTGCCAGACGTCGAGCTCGGTCCAGTTGGAGATAGGGAAGACGCGCACATGCTCGCCCCTGCGAATGCGGCCATTGTAGAGGCTCCACAGCTCGGGCCGCTGTCCCTGCGGCTCCCATTGGCCGAACTCATCACGGAAGGAGAGGATGCGCTCCTTCGCGCGCGCGCGCTCCTCGTCGCGTCGCGCGCCGCCGAACGCCGCGTCGAAGCCGTGCGCGGCGATCGCGTCGAGCAGGGTCACGGTCTGCAGGCCGTTGCGCGAGGCCCGCGGACCGGTCTCGTCGACGACCCGGCCATCGCGGATCGAGTCCTCAACCGAGGCGACGATCAGCCGCTCTGAGATCTCGGCGATCCGCCGGTCGCGGAACTCGATCGCCTCGGGGAAGTTGTGGCCAGTGTCGACGTGCATGACCGGGAAGGGGAAGCCCCCCGGGCGAAACGCCTTCTCGGCCAGACGCAGCAGCACGATCGAATCCTTGCCGCCAGAGAACAGCAGCACCGGGCGCTCGAACTCGGCGGCGGACTCGCGCAGCACATGCACGGCCTCCGCCTCGAGCGTGCGCAGGTGGGAGAGATGGTAGGTGGCGGACATGTTCCCCGTGACTGCACGAGCAACGGTCGAGAACGCGCCGGACTTGCGCCGTGGCAGCTGGAAGATCGTACCGGCGCCAGCGCGTCAGCATCGAGAAGCCGACGATCTCCGTGAGGCTTCCCAGACGACGATCCACCCACCAAACCATCGGCAGGCGACGGGTTCAAGGAAGCAGATTACTCCCCGGCCCGACGACGACCATCGTCGACTGCCACCTCAGGTATGCGGCCGCGGAGGCCTTTCGCTGCCCGCGGCCTAGCGGAATTCCACTTCGCTCGTGGAGAACGTCCCGGCCTTCACCGGTTTGACGATTTTCAGTTTGCCCTGCGGCACCCCACATGTCGAGGCGCCTGTGAAGCTCTCAGCGATCGAGGCTGCTTTGATCGGTGTTGACGCTTCGAGCGGTCCGCCTTTGAGGGTCCCGCTGACGCCGGCCATCGGGACTTCTGAGAGGGGAACGGTCAGCGTCCCTTTGGACGTCCCTTCTTCGATCCACGTGACCGTGAGTCCCGTCGACTTCGTCGTCGGTCCGGTCGATGCGCTGCTCAGCGCCGAACACGTCACTGCTTCGGTCGTCGTCAGGTGGTCGACGTATTTGCCCGATTCGGGAACGTTGGGCCCTTCGCACCCGGACAGTGCACCCGTGATGGTGATCGTTTGGATGTGCGGCGTTCCGGTGAGCCCGGGCGTGAGTTTGATCGTTCCGCTGTTGGAGGAGCAGCTGTCGTAGCTCTTTCTTTCTTTCGTGGCTTCGCCGTCGGAGTTGGGGCTCGTGATTTCGATCGGCGCGCTCGGTTCGCTCGTGCCTTCGGAGTCGGTGTTGGTGACCGTCACCCGGTAGGTCGTGCTCGGTTGCACCGGCTGCAGCGCGGCCGAGGAGAAGTACGGGGTCACCGTCGTCTGCAGCACCGGCGGGCCGGGATTCACCGGCGCGGCCGTCACGGTCTCGGAGTTGAGCAGCCCGGCGGTTTCCGGCGCCACCGTCCAGCCGACCATCATGCGCAGGAATTCCGTTTCGCCCGATTCGGCCAGGCCCACGCTGGCGCTAACGTTCGTGGGTGGCGCCGGGGGCCGCAGCGGCGGGGTGCCCGTTTCAAGGTATGCGGCCGTCCCGACGTTGTAGAGCTTGTCGCCGTGGCTGTCTTCGGCCGAGACGCCTTCCAGCACGCCTTTCAGAGTGCTGTACGAGCGCGTTTCACCGAACCAGGTCCACACCACGCTGGCCGTCCCCGTGTACGTTGTGCTTCCGCCGCCGCCGCCGCGACCACTGCCGCCGCAGCGCGTTGACATGTAGACGTTACCGGTGGGGTAGCCGTTCGTGCCGAAACCGGTCGCGTAGACCTGCTGCTGGATTCCGCCGCACCAGTGGCCCAGGATCGAGAAAGCGGCACCTTCGCTCAGGTACAGGCGGATCGGGCTTGCGCCAAACGCCGCCGAGGCGAGCGCGGCGTACCCGAGCGCCGAGACCACGATTCCCAGGATGACTCTACGCGCCATTTGCCCAGCTCCTTCTAGTCGGATCGCCTTTGGTCGCCCTTACTCATCAGACGGTTACGGCGCAAAAATAACACGAGTCCTGAGACCTCATGATGAGAATCGGCTCAGGCTTACAGTAGACCCTGGTGCAGGCGTGCAGCTTCTCCGCGACCTGCAGCTCGAGCGGGATCGGCCGGATCAACAGAGTTGCCAGTTTTCTCGTTTTTTGGCAACTCATCTGTTATGCTGCGGCTCATGGGTGTGGTCGATCGCAAGCAGGAGCTGTTCGAGAACATCGTGCGGCTGCGGCGCGCCGGGCGAAAGCTATCGAGCAACCGCGATATCGCGGCGGTCCGCGTGGCGCTGGAGCGCGAGCTGGGAGAGACCGTTTCGCGCCGTCTCGCCGCGCGCGTGCTGGGCGTCAGCCACACGGCGCTCGACCGCTGGATCAAGGGGGGGGATCTACCGGTCGTTTACTCATCAAAGGGTCGCATGGAGGTGCCGGTTCCAGCACTGCTGGACTTGTACGAGACCGTCGAGGCCGAGCGCGCCGAAGGTCCCCGTCGGTATGTGCTGGCCCCAACGATGGCGCGCCAGCGAGAGGCGGCGCGGCACCTGCGCGTCGACAGTCCAGACGACGATCGGACACAGGACGGTCACGATCGTGCACGGGCACGCAGCCTTGCCTACCACCGCGCGGTGGCGCGACGACTGAGCAGGCCGATGGCGCAGGAGGCGCGGCATGTGCTGTACCGATGGAGAGAGCTGGGACGGATCGACGAGCGTTACGCCGATCGCTGGGAGCAACTACTCCAAAAGTCAGTTCCGGAGATCCGCCGGGCGCTGATCGATCAGAGCCAGGAAGCTGACGACCTGCGCCAGAACTCACCGTTCGCGGGACTGCTCAGCGAGCCCGAGCGCCGGCGAATCCTACGCGAGGTGGCATAAATGGGCCCGCAGGAGTTCGAGCACGTCGTCGCGGCGGCAGCGGAGGTGACAGACCAAGACGAGCTCGTCGTCGTCGGCAGTCAAGCGATCCTTGGCTCCTTCGAGCAGCCGCCCGAATCGATGCTGCACTCGCTCGAGGTGGACATCTATCCGTTGCACGATCCTGGCGCCGCCGACTTCATCGACGGGTCACTCGGGGACGGGTCTCAGTTTCATCTGACCTACGGCTACTACGCGCACGGCGTGGGACCCGAGACGGCAAAGGCACCACGTGGCTGGCAGCAGCGCCTCATCATGCGGAAGATCCCGCAGCGCGTGGCCTCCAAGCGCACAGCGACCGCGTGGTGCCTGGAGATACACGACCTCGTGCTCTCCAAGTGTGTCGCCGGTCGCGACCGCGACTGGGCCTACGCCACCGACGCGCTCAAAGCAGGAATCGTCCAAGCCGACGTACTACTCGCTCGCCTGCCAGACACGCTGGCCGGGTAGGTCTGGTGCTCGCCGCCCGGCCCGGTGGCTTGTACCTCGATCGAGGCCTTGACCGTGTGGTGCGCTCCCAACGCGCGGCACACCGCGGCCAGGTTGCGGCGCGAGAGGCCCACCTGGACGAGGAGCCCCAAACCCCGATGCGCGCCACCGAGTACACCATCTGGCATTATCCTTATTGGGATGATGCTGTTTGGTACAGTACGTGATAGTGGCAAGAAACCCATTCCACTACGGCACCCCCGCGGAGGGTGAGCACTTCGCTGGTCGCGAGACCGAGCTAGCAGCCCTTCTGAGCCGCTTGCGCACCGGGGTCAACGTGGTCGTGATTTCGCCTCGCCGGTACGGCAAGACCTCGCTGCTGTTGCGCGCCGAGCGCGAGATCGAGCGGGATGGCGCAACGGTGATCCATGCCAATGTGCTGCGCAGCCGCGACCTTGGAGCGTTCGCCTCGCAACTCGCCACGCAGGCGTTCCGGGCTCCGGGCGGCCGCTGGCATCGTGCCCGTCAGGCGGTGCCGGAGTTCCTGCGCCGGCTGCGGGCCAGACCGGTCGTGACGTTCGAAGGCGAGCATCCGAAGTTCGGATTTGACACCGGGCTGAGCGCCCCCGACGCCGACAACGTGATCGCGGACATCTATGGCGTGCTTTCAGACCTGGCCGATCGTCGTCCAGCGGCGCTGGTGCTCGACGAGTTCCAGGCCATCGTAGAGCTCGGCGCGCATCTACCAGGCCTGCTCAAGGCGCTCGCCGATGCGCACCCACAGGTATCGCTGATCGTGGCCGGATCTCGCAGACACCTCATGGAACAGCTCGTCTCCTCCTCGAGCGCAGCGCTATACGGCATGGCCGAGCCCATTACCCTCGGACCCCTGCCGGAGGAGGTGATGGCCGCGCACCTGCGCTCCCGTGCAGCCACCGGGCGCAAGCCGATGAGCATAGCCGTCGCCCGTCTGATCGTCGAGCTATCAGGGCCTGCTCCCAACGACATTCAGCGACTGGCCTACGAGGCCTACGACATAGCCGGCGCCACCATCGATGAGAGCGCTGTCCATGCCGGCTTGTCCTCTGCGACCACCCACGACGCGGCGACCTACGCCGAACGCTACGAGATGCTGTCTCCGGGACAGCGCCGCGTCCTGGCCGCCCTGGCCGACGAACCCACCGAGCAGCCGGCAGGCGCCACGTTCCTCGCCCGAACCGCGCTAGCCAATCCCTCCTCGGTCAAGAAGGCCCTGAACGTCCTCGAACACGCCGAGCTCATCGCCCACCGCGGGAGGACCCTCGTCGTGGCCGACCCCTTCCTCGCCGCCTGGCTTCGCGGCTGAACCCTGGTCCGCGGCGAGGGCGACCACGCCAATCATCAGCAACAGACCGGCGCGATTGACAACACCGAGCTTGCGCCATCGCGCACTCACCTCCACTCCAGCGAGCAGAGGCACCATGCCGGCAGGACGTGGCGCTGAGCGCGCACGAACCGGGGACGATTTGGAGGCTTCGAGAAGATCATACGTTCTCATACAGGCCGTCAGTGAACGCTCGATGCGGCAGGAGCAAAGACCGGATCGCCGACCGGCATTCCATCATCGCCGTAGACGAACAGAGCGACATGCTCGGCTGCCTCGGGCTCGGCATCAATGATCCGATCGAGGGCCTCGCGCGCGGACCGCTCGTCCTCGAAGGACTCGACCAGGTTGCCGGTGCTGTCAAAGATCGCGTATTGCACGGTTCACGCCCCCACATGAACGATATCGGCAATTGAGTCGAGTAGCTGCAGGGGACGGCCCCACAGAGTCCAATGCCCCCGCTGGCCCGTGTCAGCGAGGCAGAAACCGTGCTCGGGCTCCAGGTTCAACTCGGCGATGAATGTCCCGATCATCGGCCACTTCAAGGCCATCGCCCCCGCTGCCGCCGGTGTAGAGAGGACAGACAGGCCCATATGGATCACCGCCAAGCGCCGCTCGTAGCCGCGAGGCGGCGCTCCCTGCTCATAGTGGGAGCGCAAGGAGTCCAGAACCGCGGGAGCACTGCGGTCAGCTCCCCTGACGATCCGATACACGATCGTGGTCTCGAGCACGGGAGCCACAACAAGATCGTCAGCCGCCATCAGCGCGACCTCCCGTCCCGCTTACGAGCGAGATGGGACGACTGAGCGCCGGGCTCGTCCCAGACCAGCCAGCACGAAACCCGGCGCTGAGCGAGTGCGCGCTGATTCTGCCGGCGAACGTCCAAGCCTGCTCAGCCGAGTTATTACAAAAAAGAGAGTGCGCGCTGATTCTGCCGACCGAAGGTCGGGCCTGCTTATCTAGGCTGCAGAGCGAGTGGTTTAGACCTCGCATCCGCGCAGGTTTAGTGAGATCCCAAAGCTCGTGGAGGCGGGGCGTCCCTGCCCCGCGTCGGAGAGGATGAGAGGCAGCGAGGATCGTGCTCGTGAGCGCAGCGGCGAGTGTGGCGAGCCCGAGAGCGCTCGCCGTGAGGCACGCGGAGCCTCCATGCTCCACGTCCAGGTTGTTCTGCGTGGACCCGGCTCGTCCTGTGTCGCGAGGCGTCGCACTTCAAGCCACGCGGTAGCGGAACGCGCTACAGCGCCACGAGCTCGCGTTCGGGCTCGTTCTCGGTGGCGAACTCGAAGCCGAGCACAGCGTGTCCGTCGAGCGCCTCGGCGAGGCGTCGCAGTGTTTCGGTGCCGGTGCGGTGCTGGCCGCTCTCGATCCGGGAAATGACCGAGGTGGTCGTGCCCATGCGCTTGGCGACCTGTTGCTGGGAGAGGCCGAGGTGTGCGCGGCGCATGATCGCGATCCGCGCGATTTGCTCGAATGGCGCCAAGCGCTCATAGGCTTCGCGATAGCTCTTGCTGCCAGCAAGCTCTTGCTGAATATGCTCACTTACGCTCACTCCGATTGGGCTGTTCTGCTTGCTCATTGCTTCGCTCTCTTTGCGGACGACGACAGGGGCCATGTTAGCAGTATTGCTAAAGATTACGGTGCGTCATAGCCGGCGGCGCGAGGCGGAGTGCGCGGTTGCGCCTCCATTCTGGCCTTGAAGTCCTCCCACCGCTCGTGTGCGATGCGAATCTCACGGGGGTCGATCCTCGCGGAGCGCTTGGCAAAAATGTATAGGAGGACCACAAGCCGCTCTGAGCGGCGGTAGAGGATGCGATACAGATCCCTGCCGTAATGACACCGCAGCTCGCGCAGCTCTCCATCGACCTGTGAGGAGTGAGGGAAGGGCAGATGAGGCGTGCTGTCGCTAAGGGCCTATCCCGGAAGGGTTTTGTAGGGCCGCGTTGAATTTCTGATGGGTG
>DAIOGX010000066.1:0-12121 GCA_036744995.1 Solirubrobacteraceae bacterium
GGGCACCCTGCGCACCTTCGGACAGACGACCGCCTACTACGACGCCAATGGCCACTACGCGCGTATCAGCCCGGTCGCGCCCGCCTTCAAGCTCGGCGCGACCGGCAATCTCACGCCGGCGAGCCCGCAGCAGGGTCTGGAAGGCCTCCAGACTGGCCAGCTGCGCCGCTGCCCGGGCGCGGCGACGCAGCCCGCAGCCGACGGGTCCTCGCCCTTCACCGACAACGAACTGCTGAACTGCGACCCCTCGGAGACGCCGAAATGAACCGGCGCCGCGGCTCTCTGGCCTCCAGCCCGCTGTTGATCGGCGCGGTCACGACGCTGATCGTGGTCGTGGCCGTGTTCCTGTCCTACAACGCGAACAACGGGCTCCCGTTCGTCCCTACCTACAACATCAAAGTGGTGCTGCCCGAGGCCTCGGGTCTGGAGCCCGCGAACCAGGTGCGGATCGCTGGCACGCGGGTGGGGATCGTCAGCTCGCTGAGCCCCCACCAGGACCCGGCCACCGGGCGCGTCACGGCGATCGTCGACCTCAAGCTCGAAAAGAGCGTGGAGCCGCTGCCCGCCGACACGAAGGCAGTCGTGCAGTCGGTTTCGGCCGTCGGGCTGAAGTACCTCGAACTGGAAAAGGGATCTTCGCGCCAGACGCTGAAGGCGGGCGCGACGATCCCGGTCACCCAGACGCGCGAACCGGTGGACATCGACGAGCTGTTCAACATGTTCAGCGCGAAAACGAGGACGGCAATCCAGCACAACACGATCGAATTCGGCGACGGTCTCGCGGGGCGCGGCCTGGGGCTCAACAACACGATCGCCGAACTGCGGCCGCTCGTCACGAACGCGATCCCGGTGCTGCACAACCTCGCCGCACCGGCGACCAGATTTCGCAATCTGTGGTACGCGCTCGACCGGGTCGCGTCGCAGGTCGCGCCGGTGGCGAACACACAGGCCGCCTTCTTCAGCGACCTGGACACCTTCTTCACGGCCTGGGCGAGCGTGGCGCCCTCGCTCGAACGGGCGACCGAAGGCGGTCCGCCGGCGCTCGAACAGGCGACGCACTCGTTCCCGTTCGAGGCGTCCTTCGTCAACAAGAGCGCTGAATTCATGCGTCTTTTGCGACCGAGCGCGCACATATTGCGTACCGCTGCCGCGCCGCTCGGGCACGCGTTCGCCGAAGGCGCGGTGAACCTGCGCTCGGCGACCGCGCTGAACTCGCACGTGGCGGAAGCGACCGGGGCATTCCAGACGTTCGCCCAGAACCCCGTTGTGACCCTCGGCTTGGAAGACCTCACACAGACGGTCGAACTCGGCACCCCGCTGTTCGCGGGGATCGCGCCCGAGCAGGCGTTCTGCAACTACCTGACGCTGACGTTCAGGAACGTCGCGGGCCTGCAGGCGGAGAACGTCGGCGTCGGCACACTCGCGCGTGCCGCGGTTGTGCTCTCGCCGAACGGCCCCAACGCCGAGGGCTTCCCCTCGGCGACGTTCGCAAACGGACCGTCGATCGAAAAAGCCGCCGGCAGCTCGGCGATCGTCGACAACGACCACGTGCACGTGAACCCCTACCCGAACGTCGCCGGCCCGGGTCAGCCCAAGGTCTGCGAAGCCGGCAACGAAACCTACCTGCCGGGCAAAGCCGTGATCGGCAACTTGCCGGCGTCGAGTCTTACGAGCAACCGTGAACTGACGACGCGTGAACAGAATCTGTTCGGCGAAAAGTACCCGAGCGCGACGCTGAAGGCCCTCGGGCTCGAAAAAGCCAAGAGCAAGCCCAAGCAGGCGCCCAAGCCCAAGCCCAAGAAGACGCAGAAGGGGAAGCGGAAATGAGCCGTCTGCGCTTGCGCCGCCGCTACGACGAAACCCCGGTCGTCGAGCTGCAGCGGTCCAACCCCGTGCGCTTCGGGATCGTGCTGCTCGCGATCGTGGCGGTCGCCGTGTACTTCGGCTTCACCAAGCACATTCCGTTCAAACACGGTTTCCGTTTGAAGGCGGTGTTCTCGACAGCCGTCAACATTCGCCCCAAGTCGCCCGTGCGCATCGCCGGGGTCAATGTTGGCAAGGTCAGCTCGATCGCGCGCGACGGGAACGTCGGCGTGGTGAGCATGGAAATCGAATCCAAAGGCCTGCCGATCCACTCAGACGCGACGCTGAAGATCAGGCCGCGGATCTTCCTGGAAGGCAACTGGTTCATCGAACTGCAGCCCGGCAGTCCATCGGCGCACACGCTCACCTCGGGTGCGACGATCCCGGTCACGCAGACCTCCGACCCGGTCCAGCTCGACCAGGTGCTGGATGCGCTGAACACCGAAACTCGCGCCAACCTGCAGAACTTCCTGCAGGGTTACGGCGACGGGCTGACGCGCAAGCCAAACGCCGCCGAAAATGCCGAACAGGACCCCGAGGTGCGCGGGTTGAACGCCGCGCAGGCGCTCAACAAGTCCTACCATCGCGGGCCCGCCGCGCTGCGTGGCAACGCGATCGTCAACCAGGCAGTGACCGGCACCGAAGCACACGACCTGTCCGGGCTCATCGCAAGCATCGGCAAAGTGACGGCGGCGCTGAACGTGCACGAGCAGCAGCTGAGCGAATGGGTCCCAAACTTCAATGCGTTCTTCCACACCTTTGCCGCCCAAGCCCCGAGCCTCAGCGCCACGATCGCGCACCTGCCGGGGGCGCTGCACAACGCCAATCGCGGGCTGGCTGCACTCGACGCGGCGTTCCCGTCGCTCGAGAGCTTTTCGACGGCCATCATCCCGGGCGTGAAGTTGACGCCATCGACGATCAGCGCGGCGCTGCCGTGGATCGAACAGGTCAAGGCCTCGCTTGCGCCGAGCGAGCTCGGCGGGGTAGCCCAGGGTCTCGAGGAATCCTCCCCGACGTTCGCCAAGCTCATCAGCGAACAGCCCGAATTCTTCAAGCAGGGCGACCTGTTCAGCAAATGCCTGACCAATGTGTTCTACCCGGCGGGCAGAACCAAGCTGCAGGATGGGTCGAGCACCTCGGGCGTGGGCGCGGAAGCCGAATTCTGGTACTCCCTGGTGGGCCTCGCGGGCATCGGCCAGAGCTTCGACGGCAACGGTGAGATGGCGCACTTCCTGATCGGCAACGGCGGCCAGACGGTCAAGTCGGCGCACACCTCGATTCTCGGCACGAAACTGCAAGGCAAACAGCTGCTCGCGCACGCGCCGCTCCAGCCGCTTGGCACGCGCCCGGCCTACCCGGCCGAAGAGCCGCCATATCAGCCACTGGTGCCCTGCTACACCCAGACGCTGCCCGAATTCAACGGCCCGCTGTCGCAAGGCCCGGCCGACGGGAGCGAAGGATGACGCCTCCTGAGAGTCGCCACGAGGGCGGGCTGGGAGTACGCGACCAGATCGAGCGCTACCGCACGGCGTTCGTGGCGGTCGTCTCGATGATCCTGATCGCAGCGGCGGTCGGCGGCTACATCCTCGCGCACGAGAACCTCAAGCTGCCCAGCTGGGTGCCGGTTCTGGGCCACAACTACTTCACGCTGAAGGCCGACTTCCAGACCGCCCAGGCGGTGACGCCCGGACAGGGCCAGGCGGTGACGATCGCGGGCGCCAAGGTCGGTGAAATCGCGAGCGTGGACTTGCAGAACGGGGTGGCTCAGGTGACGATGAAAGTGACCCCGAAGTACGCGCTGTTCTACCGCAACGCCACGTTGCTGCTGCGCCCGAAGACCCAGCTGCAGGACATCACGGTAGAGGTCAACCCGGGCACGCCCTCGAGCGGACGCCTGCGCAGCGGCGAAACGATCCCACTGGCGCAGACGGCTCCGGATATCGACTTCGACGAATTCCTCGCGGCGCTGGACGCCGAAACGCGCGATTACCTGCAGGAGCTCCTGGCGGGCGCGGGCGAAGGCTTCAAGAACAACGGCAAGGCCTTCTCGGCCGTGCTCAAGCGCTTCGACCCGACCGCGCGCTACCTGCAGCTGATCGCCCAGCAGCTCCAAATCCGCCATACGAACATCGCGCGCTCGATCCACAACTTCAAGCTGGTGATGGAAGCGCTCGGCGACAAGGACAAGCAGCTGGCCGACGGGATCCAGGCCTCGAACGCCGTGTTCAAAGTCTTCGCCGAACAGAACCAGAACGTCCAGCGCACGCTGCGTCTGCTGCCCGGCGCGCTCGGCAAGACCGAAAAGGGTCTCGGCAAGATCGCCACAGCGTTCAATGTGCTCGGACCGACGCTCAAGGAGCTGCACCCGTTCGCCAGTGCGCTGGCGCCCGCGTCGAAGGCCGCGCGGGCCGACTTCGAAGCGACAACGCCGATCTTCAAGAACCAGATCCGCCCATTCGCGCGCCAGATCCTGCCGACGATCAATGCGATCGAGCCCGACACGAAGGAGCTGGCCGAAACGTTCCCGAAGCTGGCGACCAGCTTCTCGGTGCTGAACGAACTCTTCAACGAGTTTGCCTACAACCCGGGTCGCAACCGGGCCGGCTTCCTGTTCTTCACCGATTGGGGCGTGCACAACCTCAACAGCGTCGTCAGCTCAGCTGACGCCCATGGCGTGCTCGGTCGCAGCCTCGTGTACCTGAACTGCAACGTGCTGCCGCTGCTCGCCCCGGTCTCGACGATCAACCCGACGGTCAACGTCCTCGTCGGCCTGCTCAACCCGCCGTCCAAGGCCGCGTGTCAGAGCGCCGGCATCGCCGCCGCCTCGGCGAGCGCCGAGCGCAGCCGTGCAAAGGCGCCGGTGGGGCCGTTCTCGGGTCTGGGCCAGAACACGTTCGGTCAGGGCGCAACGGCGCTTGGGCGAACGGGGTCTCAAAGCGCGGCACCCTCGCATGCCTCGCATGCGCCACAGTCGGCCACAGCGCGGCTCACCGCAACACACGGGGGAGGTCGCTAGACCATGCAGAAGCGCGCGCCCACGCTCGGCAACATCGTCGTGATCATCCTGTTCGCGCTGAGCTGCTTCGGGCTGCTGCTGTTCCTGTGGGAGTCGTTCGGCGGCGCGCTGCCGCTGAAGCCGAAGGGCTACCGCGTGACGGTCGCGTTCCCGCGGACGTTCGCGCTCGCCGAACAGTCGGATGTGCGCATCTCCGGCGTGAACATCGGCCATGTCATCTCGCTGAAGCTAGGCAAGAGCGGCCGCACCGAAGCGACACTCGAAATCGCCGGCCAGTATGCGCCGATACGCGCCGACATGCACGCGATCCTGCGCCAGAAGACGCTGCTGGGGGAGACCTATGTGCAGCTGATCCCCGAGGGCACCCCCAGGGGCAGGAGCGGACCGTTCCTGCCCGACGAGGGCAAACTGGCGGACACCCAGGTCGAACCGTCAGTGACGCTCGACGACATCCTCACCGCCCTGAACCCCAAGACGCGACGCGACTTCCAGATATGGCAGGAATCCGTCGAAGCAGGGATCAAGGGGCACGGAGAAGACATCAACGCCGACTTCTCAGAGCTCGAACCGTTCGTCGAACACGCCAACAAGCTGGTGACCATCCTCGCCTCCCAGGAAGGGGCGGTGACGGCGGTGGTGAAGAACACGGGCGAAGTGTTCGATGGGCTTGCCGGGCGCAACCACCAGCTCGAAGGGTTGATCGTCAACGGTGAGCACACTTTCCACGCGGCCGCCGAAGAGAGCACGGCGTTTGCCGATGCGTTCAAGGCGTTGCCCACGTTCGAGCATGGCTCGCGAGTGGCGCTCAAAGAATTCGACAGCCTCGCGGTCGCCGCCAACCCGCTGCTCGACGAGTTCCGCCCGATCGAGCGGGAACTCAGCGGCCTGCTCGGCGCGGTGCAGCCGTTCGCGCCGAAGTTCAATGGTTTCCTGACCGCGCTCGGGCCGGCGACGAAGGCGGCGCGAACCGGGCTGCCGGCGGCCGGAAAGGAGCTCGAGCTCAGCGTGCCGCTGCTCGAAAACCTCCGGCCGGTGCTGCACAACTTCGACCCCTTCCTGCAGCTCACGGGCCAGTACGTGCCCGAGCTGCAGGCGTTCTTCGCCAACTTCGCGGCTGCCACGCAGGCCCACCTCGGCAACTCCAACACTGAAAACCAGGGCCCGCCGCTGCACTACCTGCGCTCGATGCAGATAATCGGCCCGGAAAGTCTCGCGATATTTACCAAGCGGATCGGCGTGAACCGCGCCAACCCGTACTTCCAACCCGGCGCGTTCCACGCCCTCGGCAGCGGCGGGCTACAGGTATTCGAAAACGGCTCGTGCGCAAGCTCGGCGCCGTCGGTGAGCGGGCCCGCGAACGAAACGATCTCAAAGACTCTGATCGAACAGTTGATCCAGTTCCATATCACCAATGCGCCGGAAACTCCCAACTCCGTGCCGGCGCCCGGATGCAACAAGCAGGGTCCCTTCAGCTTCAACGGCCGGACGAGCCAGTTCCCGCATGTGACCTACGGAGGGAAATGATGGCGGACGAGTTCCAGTACCACTCCTCAGAGCTCGACCTCACGGGCGACTCGGCCAATGGCGACTGGTCGATCCGTTGCACCGACGTGCACAAGCGCTTGGGCGGAGTGTCGGTTCTGAACGGGCTGACCCTGGCGATCCCCGACGACACGATCACCGTGGTGCTGGGCCCCTCCGGCACCGGCAAGAGCGTGCTGATAAAGAACCTGATCGGGCTGATGTTCCCGGACTCGGGGGAGATCATCGTGCGGGGAGAATCGGTTCCGACGCTGACGATGCCCAAGCTGCTGGCCCTGCGTCGCAAAATCGGCGTGCTGTTTCAGGACGGCGCCCTGTTCGGGTCGATGACGGTGTTCGACAATGTCGCCTTCCCCCTGCGCCAACACACTGACATGTCCGAGCGGCAGATCGCAAAGATCGTCTCCCAGCGTCTGGCCGATGTTGGGCTGGCGGACGCGATGGACGACCTGCCCAACCAGCTCTCGGGAGGCATGCGCAAGCGCGCTGGGTTCGCCCGGGCGCTCGTGATGGAGCCGGACATCGTGATCTTCGACGAGCCCGACTCGGGCCTTGACCCGGTGCGCACGGCGTTGCTGTGTGACCTGATCCAGGAGATGCACAAGATCCACGGGGGCACGTACATCGTCGTGACCCACAACATAGCCTCGGCGCGGCAGATCGGCGAGTACATCGCGCTGCTATGGCGGGGGCGGATCGTGGAGGCGGGCGACGCCGAGCGGATGTTCTCGTCAGAGAACCCGTTCGTGCGCCAGTTCCTCAGCGGGTCGGCAGAGGGCCCGCTGACGATGGACTGAGGCCGTCACTCAGGTGCGCTCCGAGCCGGCGCCCGCTCGACCGCACGCCGCCGTGTAGGCGAACCGCGGCTTGTCTCCTCAGCTGCGTTCCTGAAGTAGTGCTTGCCACTACGACGATGGGTTCTCGATGAACCGCTCGAAGGCGTCGATCATCTGACGGTGGTAGTTGATGCCCCCGATCAGCGTCGCTTCGGGGCCGCGCCACTTGTCCTCGCGCAGCCCCTCGTGTCCCGCTTGCAGGTTCTTCAGGTAGCCCTCCAGCTCGGCCAGCTTGGCGCGGTGCCAGTCGCCGCGGTCGGCGAACACCACCTCGGGATCGGCTCCCGCGAAGAGCTTCAGCATCCCCTCGTCGCGATATTGAGAGGGGGGAGCGCCGGGCGAGTCGGCCCACTCGCGCAGCGCCTCGTGGCCCGCGTCGGTGAGCGCGTAGCGCTTGCGCCGACGTCCGCCCTTCTCCTGGCTCTCCGAGAGATAGCCCGCCCGCGCCAGCCGCGTGGGCTCGTCGTAGAAGGTGGTGTGTGGCACTGGCCAGAAGTTCTCGATCGAGAGCTCGAGCGCCTGCTCGAGGTCGTACGGGGTCGCCTCGCCCAGCAGCTCGAGCAGGCTCATCACCGCATATGAGGTTGTGGTCAGGCGGATGGGCTTGCTATTCATAGTTCGTCCTGTATGGTTCGTCTCGAACTATAGACCCCAGGCAGAAGGAGTCGAGCGAGATGGCTTACCCAGTACATGCGGAGGGTGCGGAGGGCATCATCTCCGATGCCGCGGACCACGCATCCGAGAGCGCCGGTCCCGGCCCCGGCGGGCGTGTGGATACCTACGACGTCGCCGTCGTAGGGGCGAGCCTCGCCGGCTGCACCACAGCGATCCTGCTCGCTCGCGCGGGAGCACGTGTGGCGCTCGTGGACAAGAGCCCCGATGCGACGGCGTACAAGCACATATGCACCCACTTCATCCAGTCCTCCGCTGTGCCCACGCTCGAACGGCTGGACCTGTTGGAGCGGATGCTCGAGGCGGGCGCGCTTGAGTCCCGCGCGCGCCTGTGGACCCGCTGGGGATGGATCGAACCGCCCGCGAAGAGCTCCGTGCCGGAGGGGGTGAACCTGCGCCGCGAGCGGCTTGACCCCTTGATTCGCGAGCTGGCCGCCGAGACCGCTGGAGTCGATCTGATGCTCGGGCACACCGTGGGCGAGCTCGTGCGCGAGGGCGGCCGGGTGTGTGGTGTGCGGGCGCGCAACAGCAGCGGCGAGACGCTGGAGCTCAGCGCCCGGCTCGTCGTCGGCGCCGACGGACGTGACTCGCGCGTGGCCAGGCTGGCGGGGGTGTCAAGGAGGACCGCTCCGCATGGGCGCTTCGCTTACGGCGCCTATTTCGAAGGCCCCAGGCCCGCCACCTACCCCGACCAGGCGCTGTGGATCCTCGACCCGCACATGGCGGCCGCATTTCCCACCGACGGCGACCTCACGCTCTATGCCGTCATGCCAACCAAGGACCGCCTACCCGAGTTCAAGCGCGACCCCGAGGCGGCGCTGCGGGCGTTCGTCGGCTCGATTCCCGAGGCGCCGCCGATCCGCGACTCGCGCCTAGTTGGGGAGATCAAGGGAAAGATCGACATGACGAACGTCACCCACACCCCGACCGCTCCCGGCCTCGCGCTCACCGGCGACGCCGCCGGCGCTCTGGACCCGTTGTGGGGTGTCGGCTGCGGCTTCGCCCTGCAGTCAGCGGAATGGCTCGCCGACAGCGTCGCCCCGGCGCTGCGCGGAGCAGAGCCACTGGAGCAGGGCCTCGAGCGCTATCGTCGCCGCCACGCTCGCGGACTGGGCGGCCACACCAGAACGATTCTCGACTACTCAAGCGGGCGGAAGCTCAACGCGCCCGAGCGGCTGCTGTTCTCGACGGCGACCTACGATCCGCGCGTGGGACGGATCTTCGAGGCGTTCGGCTCACGCAACATCGGGCCGGTGCGCATGATCGCGACAGCGATGCCGCTCGCCCTGATCGCCAACGCGCGCCGAACGCTCCGCCCGTCGGCTGGCTGATGCGCTCGGGCGCGGGCGCGGGCGCGGGCGGGCCGATGCTACTCAGCGCATACAATCAGTCGTGTCGTGACCACGGCACCCCGTCCAACAGCTGAGCTCGACGACGCCGCTGAGGACCCGGGACGCGCGATCGGCGTGCTGCCAGCTCAGCTGTTGCGCGACGCGGTCGCCCGCGAATGGATGGTCGCGGGTGAATGGCGGATCCCGCCACAGGCCGTGCAACCCGCGAGCGTCGATCTGCGGCTCGGCGATCACGCCTGGGCGCTGCGCTGCAGCTTCCTGCCCGACAGCGCCTCGACGGTCGAGCAGAAGATCGAGGGTCTGGCGTTCGAACGGATCGACCTCCGCGATGGCGCGACGCTCGAGCGCGACCGCCCGTACCTGGTCCCGCTGATCGAGGAGCTGCGCCTGCCGCACGAGATCCGTGCGAAGGCCAACCCGAAGAGCTCGACCGGGCGCCTGGACGTGTTCACGCGGGTGCTCACCGATCGCAGCCACCGCTTCGACGAGATCGCCGCGGGCTACCACGGCAAGCTGTACCTGGAGATCGTCCCGCGCACGTTCGCGATCCGCGTCAGGACCGGGCTGGCGCTCAACCAGGTGCGGCTGATGTCCGCCGACGCACGCCTCAGCGACGAGGAGCTGTTCGCGCTGCACGCGCGCTCGCCGCTGCTGTACTTGAACGCACAGCCCGTCCCCGAGTCCGAGCTGTCGCTCGCCGACGGCCTGTTCCTCAGCCTCGACGTGTCCGGCTCGGCTGAGGCGATCGTCGGCTACCGCGCCAAGAAGAACAGCCTGCCGATCGACCTCACCAAGGTGGGAGCGCTGCGTTGGCGCGACTACTGGGAGCCCGTGCACCCCGAGACCGGCGGGCGGATCGTGCTCGAGCCCGAGATCTTCTATCTGCTGCTGTCGGCCGAGGGCATCAGCATCCCGCCGTCCTACGCCGCCGAGATGCTCGCATACGATCCGACCGCCGGCGAGCTGCGCACTCACTACGCCGGCTTCTTCGACCCGGGCTTCGGTTTCTCCCAGAACGGCAGGGCCCACGGCAGCCGGGCGGCCCTCGAGGTGCGCGCGCGTGACGTCTCGTTCATGGTCGAGCACCGCCAGCCTGTCTGCAAGCTCGCGTTCGAGCGCATGGCGGGAGACCCGGATGTGCTCTACGGGGAGGATGTTGGCTCCAACTACCAGGGCCAGCAGACGATGCTGAGCAAGCACTTCGTCGAGCAGACCGCGGGTATTCGCTGACCGCTGGTTCGCTGGCCGCGGGTGGTCGCTGAATGCGGGTTCGCTGACAGCGGGTTTGCCGACCGCGGCTCGCTAGGAGGGGGAGAACGTGAGCAGCTGCCCGTCGGGGTCACACAGGGCGAGGTGACCGCGTGGGGGAGGTGGGCTGACAGCGGACGTCTCGGCCACCCTCTGCTCCAGCGCCGCGAGCGCATCCCCATCGCTGAGCTCGAACGCGATACGACGCAGGCCCGGTGCGCTGTCGGGGGCGGCCTCTGCGCCGCTGCTCTGCCAGGAGTTCAACCCCACGTGATGGTGATAGCCGCCGGCCGCGAGAAAGGCCGCGGAGGGGAGTCGCGCCTGCTCTTCAAAGCCGAGGGCGTCGTGGTAGAAGGCATTCGCGCGGGGCACGTCTGAGACCTTCAGGTGCACGTGTCCGATGCTCGTGCCGAGCCCCATCGCGGGCGTGACCTCGGTCGCGGCCGCTGCCAGCAGATCCTCCAAGTCCAGGGGCAGGGTGACCATCCGCACGCCATGCCCGTCCGCGGGCCGCTCCCATTGCTCGCGCGGACGGTCGGCGTAGAGCTCGATGCCCAGACCGTCAGGATCGCTCAGATACACAGCCTCCGAGACGCCGTGGTCGGCGGCGCCCTCGATCGCCCAGCGGCTGCCCGCGACGCGACGCAGGCTCTGAGCGAGCGCCGCGCGCGAGGGATGCAGCCAAGCCACGTGGTAGAGGCCCGTGCTCCCAACCGGCACCGGGGTGGGAGCCGCGATCTCGCTCAGCAGCAGCGCCGGGCGCTCCGGATCTGTGCCCAGCCGCGCGGTGCCCTCCTCGCGAGAGATCAGCCCCAGCCCGAGGACGCGCTCATAAAAGTCCGTGCTGCGCTCGAGGTCACTCACGGCCAGCTCTACCGAGCCGATGCGCAGACCCGGGTCGATCGGTGGCTGCTGTTGCTGCTCTGTTCCCATCTTGCTCTCTGAAGGACACTAGTACGGTACGCCGAAACCCGACCACGGGCTCTGCGAGTGGATAAGCTCGCGGTCGTGAACTTCCGCAAGCTCGGCTCCAGCGACATCGAGGTCTCTGACATCAGTCTCGGCTCATGGCTCACCTACTCCGGCGGGGTCGAGCGCGAGCAGGCCGAGGCGTGCGTGAAGGCGGCGTTCGATGCCGGCATCAACTTCATCGACACGGCCAACGTGTACGGGCGCGGCGCCTCCGAGACGCTTTTGGGCGAGGTGCTCTCCGGCTATGACCGCTCCTCATACGTGCTCGCCACAAAGGTCTACTTCGAAATGTCACCGCAAGACAGGGGCCTGTCGGCGGCGCAGATCCACAAGCAGATCGACGCCTCGCTCGAGCGCTTGCAGACCGACTATGTCGACCTCTACCAGTGTCACCGCTACGACGAGGACACGCCATTGGAGGAGACGATGACCGCGCTCACCGAGGTCGTGCGCTCGGGCAAGGCGCGCCACATCGGCTTCAGCGAGTGGCCGGTCGAGAAGATCGACGAGTCGCTCGCGCGGGTGGGTGGGTCCCCATCCATCGCACGGTGGGTGTCGAGCCAGCCGCAGTACTCGATGCTGTGGCGCGCGCCCGAGGCCGAGGTGATCCCGCTGTGCGA
>DAIOGX010000067.1:0-12121 GCA_036744995.1 Solirubrobacteraceae bacterium
GCAGCTCCTCGGAGGAGATCACCTGGTTGACGGGGTCGTGCACGGTCGGGCCGGGGAGCATCTGGTCGAGCGTGGGCACATCGTCGCCCGCGCCGGCGGGCGTTGAGGAGAACGAGACATACTGGTTCAACGGCGTGTGCTTGTTGCGCGTGGCTGTCTTCACCGCCGTGATGATCTGCCGCGTGATGCACAGCTCGGCGAAGTTGCGAAAGCTCGACTCGCGGTCGGTGCGGAAGTCGCGGATCGCCTTGTATAGGCCCACCAGCCCCTCCTGGATGAGATCGTCTGAGTCGCCGCCCGCCAGGAAGTAGGAGGACGCCTTTAGGCGCACGAAGCCGTGGTAGCGCCGTACGAGTCTGTCGTATGCGTTGCGATCGCCCTGCTTCGCCAAAGCGATCAGAAAGCCATCCTCAACCTTTGGTTCAGCGTTAGGGCTATGGAAGATTCTTGCCACGAGCAGATCCTTTCTTGGGAGCTGCTCTTTACGGGCAGCCCCAAATTTGCTCAGTGGCGCACTCCTCCCCCGGCGCCAAAGCTATTCGATTGCTAAGGCTTCTCAACCTTAGGTTCAGCGTTATGCAGGTGCGAGGTTTGCACAGTTACGGAGCGTTGTCAAGGCTTTCCTCCGCGACTCTGCAAGATCTCATACAGAATCGCCGCGGCCGCCGCGCTTACCCCGAGCGACCCGATGCGCCCTAACAGCGGCAGCGCGATCAGCTCGTCGCACGCCTTCGCCACCCGTGGGCGCAGGCCACTACCCTCGCTGCCAAGCACCAGCACGACCCCCGCGCCGCCGTAGTCCGGCGCATCGTAGGGCACAGGCGCTCTTTCCGAGGCACCCTCCGCGGCGGCTCCGTAGGACCAGCACCCCGCCCGACGGGCTTCGGCGAGGAAGTCGGCCAGATTGCGCACTCGCGCCACCCGCAGGTGCTCGACCGCACCGGCCGAAGCCTTGCAAACAGCGGGAGTGACCTCGACCGCCCTGCGCTCGGGGATCACAACGCCGGCCGCGCCGGCGCACTCGGCGGTGCGGCAGATCGAGCCAAGGTTCTGCGGATCCTGCACTTGGTCGAGCGCTATCAGCAGCGGGGTCTCGCCAGCCAGAAGCTCGCCCGACCCAGAGTAGGGATAGGCCCCCGCATCCGCACAAATGCCCTGATGCGCGTCCGAGCCGCAGTGGCGCGCGATCTCCTCGGCTGACGCCGACCGTACCTCCATGCCCTCGAGCCACGACTCGCGCGCCGCGCCCGTCGTAGCCCACACCTCCCCCACGGCGTGCGAGCGGCGCCCGCGCAGCGCCTCTCTGACCGAGTTGCGACCGTAGACGATCACAGCGGCAGGAGCTCGAAACCATCTGCCCCGTCCCGGACCTCCCAGCCCAGCTCCGCGATCTCATCGCGCAGACGATCCGCGACCGCGAAATCGCGCTCACCGCGAGCCTTCACGCGTTGCTCTGCCAGATCGCGCACGCCCTCGGGCGCCCGCTCCGTGGGGGCGAGCAGCGCCCCCAGCCCAAGTACCGCGAGCATCTCGCGCAGGTGGGAGTCACCCAGCGGGGATGAGCGAGCTTGATGCGGGCTGGTCGCCTCGCGGATCCACTCGTTGAGGACAGCTAGGGCTTCAGCTGTGTTGAAGTCGCGAGCAAGCGCAGCGAAGAACCTGTCGCGTAGCGGCGCTAGATCCTCTGGCGAATCGCCCCGCGACAGCCGTCGACCGACCTCGCGGATGCGGCTCACGTTGGCCCTGGCTTGGTCCATGGCCGCCTCTGAGAACGCGAGCGGCTGACGGTAGTGACCGGAGATCAGGTACATGACCACTGCGTCACAGCCATACCGCTCGATCGTCTCGTGCAGGGGGGCGATGTTGCCGACCGACTTGGCCATCTTCTCCCCTGTTGACTGGATCATCCCGTTGTGCATCCAGATCCGCGCCAGCTCCTCCCCGCGGGCCGCGCGGGTCTGGGCCGCCTCGTTCTCGTGGTGGGGAAACAGGAGGTCCGAGCCGCCTCCGTGGATATCGAAGCCGACGCCGAGCGCATCCTCGGCCATCGCCGAGCACTCGATGTGCCAACCCGGACGGCCCTGCCCCCAGGGAGCCTCCCACCACGTGTCCTCGCCCTGCTTGCGGCCCTTCCACAACGCGAAGTCGAGCGGATCCTCCTTGCGGGCAGACCCCTCTTTGTCCTCGGGTGGGTGGGATTCCAATCCCAACTCCTCGATCCGCCGGTGCGACAGCGACCCGTAACCGGAGTCTGCGCGCACGCGGAAGAAGACATCGCCCTCCGTCGCATAGGCGTGCCCGGAGTCGATCAGCGTCTGGACGTACTCGACGATCGGCCCCATCGTCTCCGACGCCAGCGGCTCGCGATCGGGTCGGCCGAGCCCGAGCGCGTCGGTGTCAGCGAAGTAGAGGTCTGTCATTTCCTTCGCCAGCGTTTCGCTCGAACGACCCTGCGCACGCGCGGCGTCGTAGATCTTGTCGTTGACGTCGGTGACGTTGATGACGAGCTTCGTCAGGAAGCCCTCGTGCTCGAAGAAGCGGGCGAGCAGGGTGAAGATCACAAAGGGACGGGCGTTACCGATGTGGATACGGCTGTAAACGGTGGGCCCGCACGCGTAGATGCCGACCCCGCCCGGGTCGCGCGGGCGCAGCGGCTGCAGCTCGCCGGTGCGGGTGTCGTGCAGGAGGATCTCGCGCATCGCGGGGGCAACCCTAGCGGGCGGCGCAGGTCACATCACGTGCTCAGCGGCCGAGCTCGTCGAGATCCTCCTCGACCGCCGTCGAGTCGACGTCCGCTGGGCGCGTGGTGCGGTCTCGCGCCGTGAAGCGCCCGGCGGTCGCGGCGAAGCTCATCACGCGCGCAGCGTAGTGACTCGATATCCAGCGGCGCGCCAGCCTGCGCGTGGGCCCGAGCAGCAACAGCGCGCCGAGGACATCGGTGACAAACCCGGGGATGACGAGCAGCGCGGCTCCAAGGAATCCCAGTGCCCCGTCGATCGCGGCAGCTCCCGGCGCGCGACGCGCGGACACCGCAAGCGAAACGCGCTCGATCGCCAAGCGGCCCTGAATGCGCACCAGGCGCGCGCCGAGCACCGAGGTCGCGAGCAGCAGCAGGACCGCCGGCAGCCAGCCGATCGCGCGTCCGACCTCGATGAAGGCAAACACCTCGACGACGGGCACCCCGATCAGGACGAGCACGAACATCTAGTAGACGAACATTGACAGCGCACGCGCGATGTCAACGGCGCGCAGCGGGCCGAAGCGCAACCTCCATGCACCGTCGAGCTCCCGGCGGAACGTGGTGTGGCACGCCGTCACGCTCCAGCTCATCATCCCTGTGCTGCTGCGCTCGCTGATAACCCGAGCCGCCCTGGAACGTCGCGTCCAGCCCCGCACCTACCGTCATCGACCGGCCAGATCGTAAGCCGGTCGGGCACCGATCCCGCCGTGATCGGGAGCAAGGCGTCGAAGGTCACGTTGACGTGTGACGCAGCGTAGCGATCGCAAGCGCCGCAACGCCCTCGCCGCGGCCGACGAACCCGATCCCCTCGCCGGTGCTTGCCTTCACGTTGACACGCCCAACCGCCAAGCCGAGCGTGCCGCCGAGGAGCGTTTGGATCGCATCTCGATGAGGCGCCAGCTTGGGGCGCTCGATGACGACGGTCGCGTCCACATTGACCACCTCCATGCCGGCGGCTCTGAGGCGGGCGACCACATCGGCCAGCAGGCAGATCGAATCGGCGTCACGCCAGCGCTCCTCGGAGTCGGGAAAGTGCTCGCCGATATCGCCCATGCCCGCGGCCCCGAGCAACGCGTCGATCACCGCGTGGGTCAGCACGTCGGCGTCGGAGTGTCCGTCGAGGCCCCGGTCGTGCGGGACCTCGACGCCGCCGAGGATCAGCCGGCGGCCAGGGATCAGGCGATGGGAGTCATAGCCGATGCCGGTCAGCGTCATCGCGGGCTCGCCTCGCTCTCCATGTCAGCGGCGCCGGCCTCGCTCATTCCGGTCGAACCAGCCCCGCTCGCCGCGATCGGCTCTAGACGGCGTGTGCGGTGCTCGAACACGCACAGCTCCTCGTATCCGACGCGCTGGAGCAGCTCGAGCGCTTGGTGATAGTCGGCGCCGACGTCCTCTGGACGGTGGGCATCGCTGGAGAGGGCGATCGGCGCGCCGGCATCGAGGCACATCTCGAGAAAGGCCTGCGCCGGATACAGCTCGCGCGCGAGCTTGCGCAGGCCGGCGGTGGAAACCTCGATTGCGATTTGAGATTCGGCGATCGCTTCGATCGCGGGCTCGTAGTAGCGGCGCAAGTCGCCCTCGGGCCGGGGGCGATCGGGGCGGGCGGGACCCCAGACCTTCACCAGATCAGGGTGGGCGAGAATGTCGAACATGCCGCTGCGAGCCGCCTCTCCAAGCATCTGGAAGTAGCGCTGCCAGATCTCCTCGGCGCTCTGGGTGCCATCCCAGATTCCATATGGCTCCATGTCCAGTGCTCGGTCTGAGAGGAAATGGATGGAGCCGACCACGTAGTCGAAGTCGTGGCGCTCGAGCAGATTCGCGAGACGGTCCTCGGCGCCGGGCACAAAGTCCGCCTCGATACCCAGGCGCAGGTCGGTCTCCTCGCGGACGAACTCGCAGTAATCGTCGAGGTCGTCGTGCGCGTATTCACGCCAGAACGGATGCCCCCAGACATCGAGCGCCTGGCGAAAGCGGTAGATGTGCTCGGAGACGCCGAGCTCTGAGATTCCCCGCTCGCTCGCCACCGCCCGGTAGCGCTCGACGTTCGCCAATGTGAAGTGCTCGGCCGCGGTGGCCTCGACATCGTCGGGGCGAAGATGGAGGTGGTAATCGGTGAGCATGCGCGTGATGCGATTCAAGCAGGCCGAGTCGACCCCTGCGCTTCGCGCCGGGCCAACAGCAGCTCGGCCACTCCCAGATCGAGCGGGGTGGTGATCTTGAGGTTCTCATCGCTTGATTCCACCACGATCACCTTTCCCCCTGCGCACTCGATCAGCCAGGCGTCGTCGGTGGCTTGCGCCAGCACCTCATCCGGAACGTCGAGCGCCCGTTCGAGTGCCGCGCGGCGGAACACCTGAGGTGTCTGCACCGCCCACAGAACCCTCCGATCCAGTGTCTCGCTCACCACGCCGCTCGAGTCCACCCGCTTGACGGTGTCCGTAACCGCTGAGGCGGCAATCGCCGCGTCGGCCCTCTCATCTGCTTCCAGTGCTGCGATCACCGATCCCGCGAGCTCCGCGGTCAACAGTGGGCGCGCCGCGTCGTGCACAAGCACGAGGTCCCCGTCCGGAGCCACGGCGAGCGCTCTACGCACCGAATCGGACCGCACCGCGCCGCCGTCCACAGCCCTGACCCCTAATGGCGCCCGTGCACCCGCCGGCAGGGCGACAACGATTCTCTGGATCCCAACCACCTCCCGCAGGGCATCGATACTCCATTGCACGAGGGGACGGCCCGCCAGCTCGACGAGCGCCTTGGGCTGAGAAGCGCCGAGACGCTCGCCGCTGCCGGCGGCCACAATCAGAGCGACTGTCATTGCCAGGGGCTCTCGCGCACGCGCAAATGGACCGCAAGCGGTGCCGCCGCGCGCGCGAGAGCCTCGCTACTCGGCTCCGGCCATGGCCATCTGACTGGTGGCCGAATCCGCGAGCAGCTCGTCGAGATAGCTCTCCGCGTCGTCCTCGTCCTTGTCGAGCGCGTACATAAGCTCTGACGCGAGGATCTTCTTGGTGCGCGTGAACATCTGCTTCTCACCGGTCGACAGCCCCTTCTCGGACTCGCGCAGCGACAGGTTGCGCACGACCTCCGCGAGCTCGTAGATGTCGCCCGTCTTGATCTTGTCGCGGTTGTGCTTGAAGCGGCGGTTCCAGTTCTTCGGCATCTCTGAGACCTCGTCCCGCAGCACGTCGAGCACCTTCTGCACCGTTTCCTCGTCGATCACTCTGCGCAGACCGGCCAACGCGGCGTTCTCGGTGGGAACCCTCACCGTCATGTCGTTGTGGAGGATCTTGATCGTCAGATACTCGCGACGAACGCCTGCCATCTCCATCTCCTCCTTCTTCAACACCTTCCCCGCGCCGTGGTGGGGATATACGACATGGTCGCCGAGCTCGAACTCGATGTACTCGACCTCGCGGGTCACCTCGAGCTCCTCGATCAGCGATGACTCTTCAATTACTTGGGGCGGAATGGTGTCCTCCTTCGTTGTGGCCGGCCATCGTGGTCGGCCCGTGATTCAAGTTGGCAGATAGCGGTCCACGAGGTTGATCTCCTGCAGCCGGCGCAAACCCTCGCGGATGTCCTTGGCCCTGATCTCCCCCACGCCCTCAACCGCCTCGAGCTCGGAGTCAGTGGCGGCCAGCAGCTCTTCTAACCCGCCAAACTCGCGGACGATCTCAGCAACCACCAGCCTGGGGAGCCTGGGAATGCGCCCAAGCACCCGGTAGCCGCGTGGCGACACGGGATAGTCGAGCGTGTTCAGCTTGCGGTCATACCCGAGCATCTCGGCCAGCCTGCCGAAATCGAGCAGATCCTGATGGGCCTGGCGCCCGATCTCCTCGAGCGCCGCCGCGAACGCCTCATCGGAGTAGTCGGACAGGTAGTCGCGCACGAGCGCGGCCTTCTCCGCGGCGGTCCCCACCATCGTCTCCTCGAGCTGCATCTCGATCAGCCGCCCCTCACTGCCGAGCTCGACGATATAGCGCTCGATCTCAACGGCCATGCGCGTGACGAACTCAGAACGCTGCAGCACGGTGAGCACGTCGTGCAGGGTCGCCCCACCCTCGAACTCGAGAGCGGTCAGGCGTGTGGAGACCTGGTCGAGGCGAGTGCGGTATTTCTCAAGGGTCTGCAGGGCCTGGTTTGCCTTGGCCAGCACGACGGGGATGTCCTCGAGGACGTACTTCGCGCCGTCCACGTACACCGACACCACCTCGCGGCGCTGGGACACCGCGATCACCAGCGCATCGGTCTGCTTGGACACGCGCTCGGCGGTGCGGTGGCGGGTGCCCGTCTCGTGGGAGAGGATCGTCGGATCAGGCATCAACTGTACGTTCGCCATCGTGATCTTGGTCGCATTCGCGTTCAGAATGATCGCGCCGTCCATCTTCGCCACCTGGTAAAGAAACGCGGGCGTATAGTCGATCTCGAGCTTAATCCCGCCGGAGTTCAGGAAACTGAGGTCATCGGGCTCGCCGATCACGATCAGCCCACCCGTACGGGCATTGAGGATGCTCTCGATCCCCTCCCGGAGAGCCGTTCCGGGAGCAATCATCTCCAGAGCCTTCATCAGCCCCGGGTCCGGCCTCACTTCATTGTCAAAATCTTCGCCGGATCGTAGGGGCACGACCTCCTATTCTAAAGCATCGAGCCCTTATTCATCGGCTCCTACACTGGAGACACAGCTTCTAGATCATCAACGTGCTCCGGCGGCCGAGGGTCACGCGGGGGTGGGACGCAGCGAGCGTGGCGTGCTCGGCGCGCGAGCGACCGAGGACGCCGCCCCGCGACGGCCATCGGCCGCCCCGGTGGGCAATGCCGCCGCCAGCGCCTCCCGCAACGTGGCCGCCTCACATGCCGCACCGCCGCTGTCCACGGGGGCGATCACGCCGCTCAATCCGTGCTTGGCCGCCTCGGCAAGACGGCGCTCGGGGTGGCCCACCCAGCGCAGCTCGCCCGTCAACCCCAGCTCGCCAAAGCATGCCCTCGGCGTCCCCCTCAATGGCACCCCACGACGCGCGCTCGCGACCGCCAGCGCGACCGCCAGGTCGCATCCCGGCTCGTCCACGCGCACGCCCCCCACTACGTTCACGAACACGTCCGCGCCGCCGACCCCCAGGCAGCCGTGACGATTGAGGATCGCCAGGACAAGCGCCAGCCGGTTGCGGTCGAGACCTGAGACCACGCGGCGTGGCTGCTCGAGCTCCGAGGGCGCCACCAGCGCCTGGACCTCCACGAGCAGGGGCCTCGACCCCTCCATCGCCGCCAGCACGACGCTCCCGGGCGCGCGTGTGGCCTCGGCGACGAACCTGGCCGAGGCGTCGAGCACCTCCACCAGTCCTCCCTGGCGCATCTCGAACAGGCCCGCCTCACTCGTCGATCCGAACCGGTTCTTGAGTACTCGCAGCTCGCGATACGGCCGCTCGCGCTCGCCCTCGAACTGCAGCACGCAGTCCACCAGGTGCTCCAGCACGCGCGGCCCCGCCAACCCGCCGTCCTTCGTCACGTGACCCACCAAGATCACCGCAATCCCCCGCGCCTTGGCCAGCTCCATGATCCGCCCCGCCACCTCGCGCACTTGCCCCACCGAGCCCGGCGCACCCGAGAGCTCGGCGGTGTTCAGCGTCTGCACCGAGTCGATCACGCATGCCTCGGGCGCCTCGTTGACGAGGGTGTCAAGCACGGTGTCGAGATCGGTCTCCGCGAGGATCGGCACTCCCAGCGCATGGCGGCCGGGGGCGGGATGGGCGGGATCCAATACGAGCCGCTCGGCACGCAGCCGCACCTGCTCGGCCGACTCCTCCCCGCTCACATACAGCGTTCGCCTGCCGTCTTCGTGCAGATGGCCGAGTGCCATGTTCGTCAGCGTCGACTTGCCGATCCCCGGCGAGCCGCCCAGCAGCACCAGCGAGCCCGGGACAAGCCCTCCCCCGAGTACACGATCGAACTCGCCGATCCCCGTCGACATGCGCTTCACCGAGGCCGCGCCGACCTCTCTCAGAGGGCGTGGGGCCAGCCTGGGGCCGGAGCCTCCTCCGGGCCTACCGCCGCGCCCACCGCCGCCCGCGCTACGTCCCTTCCCACCGCGCGTGCTCAGAGCACGCTCCTCGACGAGCGTGTTCCACGCCTCGCATTCCGGGCACTGGCCGTGCCACTGGGGGGACTGGAAGCCACACTGTGAGCAGCTGTGGATCATCTTGCGAGACATGGATCCAGCCTACGGATCGGTTGGGACGGCTCCCTCCGGCAAGCTCAGTCTTACCCGACAGTCTGGCTGCGCCGCTCATAGAGCAGCACGTCACGCCAGCGCCCGTCGCGCATCTGACCGACCCGGCGGCGAGTGCCCACCAGCACAAAACCACAGCGCTCGTGCAGCGCGATCGAGGCGGCGTTCTCGGGGAAGATCCCAGCCTCGAGGGTCCAGAACCCGGCCTGCTCGGAGGCCACGATCAGCTCTGTGAGCAGCGCACGGCCAACTCCCTTGCCCGCCTGCTCGGGATCGACGTAGATACTGACGGAGCCGACGCCGCGATAGACCTCCCGATAGGAGACCGGGCTGAGCGCGGCCCAGCCGATCACCTCCCCGTTGCGATCATCGCGCGCGAGCAGACAGGGCTCTGACACACGGGCACCGGACCAGTCCTCCCAAGTGGGGACGGTGTGCTCGAAGGTGGCGTTGCCGCCAGCGATGCCCGCGGCATAGATGCGCGCGACCGACGGCCAGTCATCCTCAGTCAGCTGCGAAACCGTCAACTGATCGAGCGAGAAAGCGCTCAGCGACACGCGCGTGCTACTGCTCGCCGGGCTGCCCGTCGTCCTCGTCGGGCCGGTCCTCGTCACCCTCGGACAACTCGGGGAGATCCTCGCCGCCGGCGCCTTCGGCCCCTACGGCGACCGGCGTCTTCTGCTTCTTGGGCTTGACGATCGTCAGACGCACCTCGCTCTCGTCGCCCTCGGAGCCGGGGTTGATCACGACGGTGGCGCCGGGTGTCAGCTGCTCGCGCAGGACGAAGTCCGCGAGCGGATCCTCGATGTAGCGCTGGATCGCGCGACGTAGCGGCCGGGCGCCCATCGACGGATCCCAACCCTTCTCGACCAGCAGATCCTTGGCCTCCTCGGTGAGCTCGAGCTGCAACTCGCGTTCGGCCATCGACTCGCGGATGCGCAGCAGCAGCAGCTCGACGATCTGCTTGATCTCCTCCTTCTGCAGCTTGTGGAAGACGATCACGTCGTCGATGCGGTTGAGAAACTCTGGCCGGAAGACCTTCTTGAGCTCGCCCATGATGCGATTCTTCATATCCTCGTAGGTGATGCCGGTCTCATCATCTGAGACGGCGAAGCCCAGCGGCGTGTTACGGGCGATCTCGGCAGCGCCGATATTTGAGGTCATGATCACGATCGCGTGGCGGAAGTCGACGGTGCGACCCTGGGCGTCGGTCAGACGGCCATCCTCGAGGATCTGCAGGAGGATGTTGAAGACATCGGGGTGCGCCTTCTCGATCTCGTCGAGGAGGAGCACGGAGTAGGGCTTGCGTCGCACGGCCTCGGTCAGCTGGCCACCCTCGTCGTAGCCGATGTAGCCGGGAGGCGAGCCGACGAGGCGCGAAACTGCGTGCTTCTCCATGTACTCGGACATATCGATGCGGATCATCGCGTCGTCGTCGCCGAACAGGAACTCCGCGAGCGTGCGCGCAAGCTCGGTCTTGCCCACGCCGGAGGGGCCGAGGAAGATGAACGAACCGGTCGGGCGCTTAGGATCCTTCAGACCCGCGCGCGAGCGGCGAATCGCCTTGGAGATGACCTCGACCGCGGGGTGCTGGCCGATCACGCGCTTGTGCAGTTCCTCCTCCATGCGCATCAGCTTCTGCGTCTCGGCCTCGGTCAGCTTGAACACCGGAATGCCCGTCCACATCGAGACGATGTCAGCGATCTCCTCTTCACCGATCGACGGACGCTCCCCGTTCTCGCCGGATTCCCAGGCCTGCTCGAGCTCGCGTTTCTTGTTCGTGAGCTTGCGCTCTTTGTCGCGCAGCGCCGCGGCCTTCTCGAACTCCTGCGCCTCGATCGCCGCCTCCTTCTCACGGCGCGTGGTCTCGACTTCTGACTCCAGCTCGCGATTGGCCGGGGGCGAGGTCATCGACTTGATCCGCATCCGCGAGGCCGCCTCGTCGATCAGATCGATCGCCTTGTCGGGCAGGAAGCGGTCGGAGATGTAGCGGCTGGCCAGTTCGCCCGCCGCGCGCAGGGCCTCGTCGGTGATCTGGACCTTGTGGTGCTGCTCGTAGCGATCGCGCAGCCCCTTGAGGATCTCGACGGTCTGATCGATCGTCGGCTCCTCGACGCGGATCTGCTGGAAGCGGCGCTCGAGCGCCGAGTCGCGCTCCAGGTACTTGCGGTACTCATCGAGAGTTGTAGCGCCGATCGTCTGCAGCTCGCCGCGCGCCAGCGCTGGCTTGAGGATCGAAGCGGCGTCGATTGCGCCCTCAGCGGCGCCGGCGCCGACGAGGTTGTGGAGCTCGTCGATGAACAGGATGATGTCGCCGCGCTGGGTGATCTCCTTCATCACCTTCTTCAGGCGCTCCTCGAACTCGCCGCGGTACTTCGAGCCGGCGACCAGGGCGGCCAAGTCAAGCGTGTAAATCTGCTTGTTCTTGAGCAGCTCCGGTACGTCGGCGGCGGTGATGCGCTGGGCCAGGCCCTCGACGACGGCAGTCTTGCCGACGCCGGGCTCACCGATCAGGACGGGGTTGTTCTTCGTGCGGCGGGAGAGAATCTGCATGATTCGCTCGATCTCGGTCTCGCGTCCGACGCAGGGGTCGAGCTTGCCCTCGGCGGCGAGCTTGGTGAGGTTGCGTCCAAACTGGTCGAGCAGCTTGGAGGACTTCTTGCCCTCACCTGGCGCCGAGCCTGAGCCCGAGCCGCCGCCACTGCCGGACTGGCCCTGACGGCGCCCGCCAGGACCGGAAAGCATGCGGATCACCTCATTGCGGATCTTCTCGGAGTCGGCATCGAAGTCGAGCAGGATGCGCGCCGCGACGCCCTCGTTCTCGCGCACGAGGCCGAGCAGGATGTGCTCGGTGCCGATGTAGTTGTGCCCGAGGCTCAGCGCCTCGCGCAGCGCGAGCTCCAGGACCTTCTTCGCGCGCGGCGTGAACGGGATCTGCCCGGAGGTGACCTCCTCGCCGGAACCGACGATCCGCACTACCTGGGCGCGCACGCGCTCGACGGTGATGTCGAGCGACTCGAGGACGCGCGCGGCCAGACCCTCCTCCTCGCGCAGCAGGCCGAGCAGGATGTGCTCCGTGCCGATGTAGTTGTGCTTGAGCGTGCGCGCCTCCTCCTGCGCGAGAACGACCACCTGCCGGGCCCGTTCTGTGAATCGCT
>DAIOGX010000068.1:0-12045 GCA_036744995.1 Solirubrobacteraceae bacterium
CGAGCTCTCGCGTGTGCAGGTGGAAACGCTCGAGCGCAACTGCGCCGAGTTCGGCGTTCCCGTCTACTCGCTCGGCTCCGACCGCCAGGGCATCGTGCACGTGATCGGCCCCGAGCTCGGCGTCACCCAGCCAGGCATGACGATCGTCTGCGGCGACTCGCACACCTCCACGCACGGCGCCTTCGGCGCGCTCGCCTTCGGCATCGGCACCTCCGAGGTCGAGCACGTGCTCGCCACGCAGTGCATGGTCCAGAGCAAACCGCGCTCCATGCGCATTCGCTACGAGGGCGAGCTCGGCTTCGGCGTCACCGCCAAGGACCTAATCCTCGGCACGCTCGGCAAGCTCGGCGTCGGCGGTATGACCGGCCACGTAGTCGAGTACTCCGGGCCGGCGATCGAGGCGCTCTCGATGGAGGGCCGCATGACCGTCTGCAACATGACGATCGAGGGCGGTGGGCGCGCCGGCATGATCGCCCCCGACGAGACCACGTTCGCGTGGTTCACCGAACAGCAGCGCCCCGGTGCGCCACAGGGCGCCGAGCTCGACGCCGCGATCGAGGGCTGGCGCGATCTGCCCAGTGATGAGGGCGCGGAATTCGACGCCGACGTCGTGATCGACGCCTCGGCGATTTCGCCGCAGGTGACATGGGGCACCAACCCGGGGATGGTACGCGCGGTCACCGAGCGCGTGCCCTCACCGGAGGAGTTCGACAGCCCCGCCGACCGTGAGTCGACCGAACGTGCGCTTGCCTATATGGCGCTCGAGCCCGGCACGCCGATCGAGGAGATCGCTGTCGATCGCGTGTTCATCGGCTCGTGCACGAACTCGCGCATCGGCGACCTGCGTGCCGCCGCCGAGGTGGTGGCCGGACGCAAGGTCGCCTCCAGCGTGAACGCGATGGTCGTGCCGGGCTCTCAGCAGGTCAAGGCGCAGGCCGAGGCCGAGGGACTCGACCGCGTCTTTCGCGACGCTGGCTTTGACTGGCGCGTGGCCGGGTGCTCGATGTGCTTGGGCATGAACCCCGACATCCTCGAGCCGGGCGAGCGCTGTGCCTCTACCTCGAACCGTAACTTCGAGGGACGCCAGGGCCGCGGCGGGCGCACCCACCTCGTCTCCCCGCAGATGGCCGCCGCGGCCGCGATCGAGGGCCGCTTCGTGGACATCCGGGAGTGGTCGTGAGCGCTCAGGCGACGCCAGGCGCCCACTGGCAGCATGAGGAGCTCGCCGCGAGCTTCGCCGAGCGCCGCCGCATCCTGATCCCGCTGCTCGACGTGCAGGAGGACGTCATCGTGAAGCTGCTCTCGAGGCACGAGCGCCCGATCGCGCGCTTCCTCGACCTCGGCTGCGGCGCCGGCGCGGTCAGCGAGCTCGTGCTCGCCTGCCTGCCCGACGCTGAAGGCGTGCTCGTGGACTTCTCCGAGCCGATGCTCGAGCGCGCGGCCACGCATCTGGCCGCCTACGACGGGCGCTGGCATGCGGTGCGCGGGGACCTCAACGACCCGTCGTGGCCGCGGGCACTGCCCGCCGGGCGCTACGACGCGGTGGTGTCCGGGCTTGCCATCCACCACATCCCGGCCGAGCGCAAGCGCGCCCTGTTCGCCGAGGCGTTCGAGCTGCTGGAGCCGGGCGGCATGTTCGTGAACATGGACTACGTCTCGATCGAAGGTCCGCTGCAAGGGCTGTTCGACGAGCAGATGCGCGCCAACGCGGTTGACCACGAGCACGCGAGCGGCGGCACCCGCTCCGAGCAGGAAGTCGATTGCGAGGACGACGACGATCGGCCGGACACCGTCGAGGACCAGCTGCGCTGGCTGCGCGAGGCCGGCTTCGAGCAGGTGGAAGTGCATTTCAAGTGGGCTGAGGCCGCCATCTACGGCGGCTCGAGGCCAGCGAAAGGAGACGAGTAGTGGAGCCCATAAAAGTGATCGCCGGCAAGGTCAGCCACCTGGACCGAGCGGACGTTGACACCGACCAGATCATGCCCAAGCAGTTCCTCAAGCGCGTCGAGCGCAGTGGCTTCGGTGAGTTCCTCTTTTGCGACTGGGCCAAGGAGCCGGGTTGGGATCTGCCCTCCAACCCGATCCTTGTGGCCGGTGAGAACTTCGGCTGCGGCTCCTCGCGCGAGCACGCTCCCTGGGGACTTCAGGACTACGGTTTCCAGGCGATCGTCGCGCCCAGCTTCGCCGACATCTTCTACTCCAACTGCACGAAGATCGGGCTGCTGCCGGTGGTGCTCAGCGCGGAGGACTGTCACAGCCTGGCGCGTGCCGGCGAGGGCGAGATCGACCTCGAGGCTCAGGAGGTCCGCTTCGCCGGCGAGCAGGTCGCCTTTGCGATCGACCACGAGATCCGCCACCGCCTGCTCGGCGGGCTAGACGACATCGCGCTCACGTTGCAGCAGGACGAGGCGATCGCCGGCTATGAGCGCGCGCGTGAGCAGCGCGCGCCGCGCATACCGGTGACGACGGCGCTTTGAGCCCCACCTGGTAGCGTCGCGCGCCGTGAGCCATCGCATCGTCACGCTGCCCGGCGACGGGATCGGCCCGGAGATCATGGAGCCGACGCTCGAGCTGCTCGAAACGCTCGGCGACTTCGAGTTCGAGGAGTACCTGTTCGGGGGCGCCTCGATCGACGTCCACCGTGTGGCGCTCACCGACGAGGTGCTCGCCGCGTGCCGCCAGTCCGACGCGGTTCTGCTGGCGGCGGTCGGCGGTCCGAAGTGGGACACGACCGACCCCGAGAAGCCCCGGCCCGAGCAGGGCCTGCTCGGCCTGCGCAAGGGCCTCGGGCTGTATGCCAACCTGCGCCCGGTCAAGCCGCTGCCGGCGCTGTACGACGCCTCGCCGCTGCGACGTGAGCGGATCGAGGGAACAGATTTGCTCGTCGTGCGCGAGCTGACCGGAGGGATCTATTTCGGTGAGAAGACGCGCACTGCCACCTCCGCCTCGGACGTGTGCTCCTACACGACTGAGGAGATCGAGCGGATCGCGCGTGTGGCGTTCAAGGTGGCGCGCGCGAAGGTGACGAGCGTCGACAAGGCGAACGTGCTCGAGACCTCCAGGCTGTGGCGTGAGGTCGTGGTCGGACTGCATTCGCGCGAGTTTCCCCACATCCAGCTCGAACACGTGCTCGTCGACAACGCCGCGATGCAGCTCGTCGCCGCGCCGCGCCACTTCGACACGATCGTCACCGACAACATGTTCGGCGACATCCTCTCCGATGAGGCCGCGATGATCACCGGCTCGATCGGGATGCTCCCGAGTGCCTCGCTGAGCGGCGATGGCCCGGGAATGTTCGAGCCCGTGCATGGCTCGGCGCCCGACATCGCCGGCACGGGCGCGGCCAACCCACTGGCGATGTTCCTCTCCGCCGCGATGATGCTCAGGCATGGCCTCGGCTTGGAAAGCGAGGCGGCGGCTGTAGAATCGGCCGTTGAACGTGCGCTCGACGCGGGCCTGCGAACCCCCGATCTGGGGGGGACGGCGGGCACGGCGCAGGCGACGCGTGCAGTGCTCGACAACCTCTAAGAGGAGCGCAATGAACGTGGACCCCACCGACCTCATCTGGATGAACGGAGAATTCGTCGCCTGGGAGGACGCCAAGGTCCACGTCCTGACGCACGGCCTGCACTACGGCACGGGCGTGTTCGAGGGTGTGCGCTGCTACGACACGGAGCTCGGCCCGGCCGTATTCCGCAACGCCGAGCACGTCGAGCGTCTATTGAAGTCCGCCGAGCTGTACTACATGCCGGTTCCCTACTCCGCGGAGGAGCTGCGCGCGGCAACGCTCGAGCTCGTGGCGCGCAACGGCCTCTCCAGTTGCTACATCCGCCCGATCGTCTATCGCGGCTACGGCGAGATGGGGCTCAACCCGCTGCAGGCGCCCGTCGACGTGACTATCGCCTGCTGGGAGTGGGGCGCCTATCTCGGCGATGAGGGCAAGCGCCACGGCATCCGCGCGAAGGTCTCCTCCTGGCGGCGGATCAGCCCCGACTCGCTGATCCCCCACGCGAAGGCATCCGGCCAGTATCTGAACAGCGTGCTCGCCAAGGTCGAGTCGGTCAAGGCCGGCTACGAAGAGGCGATCCTGCTCGACGACCACGGTCACGTCTGTGAGGGCACCGGCGAGAACATCTACATCGTGCGCGACGGCGAGATCGCGACGCCGGGGCAGCACAACTCGATCCTCGACGGCATCACCCGCCGCTCGATCATCCAGATCGCCCAGGACCTCGGCTACAAAGTCCTCGAGCGCAACGTCGCGCGCGCGGAGATGTACCTCGCCGAGGAGATGTTCATGTCCGGCACGGCCGCCGAGCTCGTGCCCGTGCGTGAGATCGACGACCACGTGATCGGCACCGGCGAGCCGGGCGAGGTCACGCGCGTGTTGCAGGCCGCCTTCGACGACGCAATCCACGGGCGTTCCGAGCGCTATCGCGAGTGGCTCGATGTCGTGCACGCGGTCGCCCTGGAGACCCCCGCGGGCGAGGCCGTGCCGGCGGCGGAGCGAATTACCGGGGCGACCGGCTAGCGGCGGTGCGCCGCGGCCGGTCGCTTCGTCAGCCGCTTCGCACACCTCCACGCCGAAAGGACATTCCCCAATGAGCGCCACCTCCGACCGCATCGAGCTATACGACGCCACCCTGCGCGACGGCATGGGGGGAGGCGGCATGAGCCTCACGGCCGCGGAGAAGCTGCGTGTCGTCCATGCCCTGGACGCGCTCGGCGTGCCCCTGATCGAGGCTGGCTTCCCCGCGTCGAACCCCAAGGAGCAGGAGCTGTTCGACCTGCTCTCTCGCGAGGAGCTGAAGGTCGCGCAGGTCGTGGCGTTCGGCATGACTCGCCGCCGCGACATTCAAGCCGACGCCGACGAGGGCCTCAGAATCCTCGCGGACTCCTTCGCGCCCGTCTGCACGCTCGTCGGCAAGGCATCGATCCTGCACGTCGAGAAGGTCGTGCGCGTCTCGCGCGAGGAGAACCTCGCGATGATCGCCGACTCGGTCGCTTTCCTGCTCAGGAAGGGCAAGCGCGTGCTGTTCGACGCCGAGCACTTCTTCGACGGCTTCGCGCTGGACGCCTCCTACGCGCTCGATTGCCTGCGTGCCGCCGCCGAGGCGGGGGCCGAGCGCGTGGTGCTGTGCGACACCAACGGTGGCTCGCTGCCACCGCAGATCCGCATGGCCTTCGCGGTGGTGCGCGAAGCACTGCCGGCGACGGCGCTCGGCATGCATGCGCACGACGACTCCGGCTGCGGGGTGGCGAACACGCTGGCGGCCGTGGAAGCGGGGGCCACGCAGGTGCAGGGCACGGTCAACGGCATCGGTGAGCGCACCGGCAACGCCAACCTGATCACGCTCGTCGCCGACCTGCAGTTGAAGATGGGCTACGAGCTCTTGTCCGCGGAGCGCTTGGCCCGCCTGGCCGAGACGGCGCATTTCGTCGATGAGCTCTTGAACCGCGCGCCCGACCCAGCGCAGCCCTACGTGGGCAAGCACGCGTTTGCGCACAAGGCCGGCATGCACGCAGCTGGCGTCAGCGTGGATTCGCAGACGTTCGAGCACATCGATCCCGCACTCGTCGGCAACCACGCCGACGTGCTCATCTCCGAGCTCTCCGGCCGTGCCACGATCGTGGAGAAGGCGCGCCAGGCGGGGATCGCCGCCGACGACGCATTCTCCCAGCGGGTCGTCGAGCGCGTCAAGGAGCTCGAGCACGAGGGCTTTCAGTTCGAGGCCGCCGACGGATCGTTTGATCTGCTCATGCGCAAGGAGTCAGGTGACTATGAGCCCCTGTTCCGCCTGGAGTCGTGGCGGGTGGTGGTCGAGAAGCGCGCCGACGGCAAGGTCGAGACCGAGGCCACGATCAAGATCTGGCTCGGCGGCGAGCGCTACGTGCGCACCGCCGAGGGCAACGGCCCGGTGAACGCCTTGGACAAGGCGTTGCGCGACGCGATCGGCGAGATCCACCCGCATCTGCACGACATCGACCTCGTCAACTTCAAGGTTCGCATCCTCGACGAGACGAAGGGCACCGGCGCGGTCACGCGCGTGTTGATCGACGCCTCCGACGGGCAGGAGGTTTGGGGGTCGATCGGTGTCTCTGAGAACGTGATCGCGGCCTCCTGGGACGCGTTGGTCGATTCGCTGGAGTACGGGATGCAGGCTGGCGGGCGGCGCTTGTCGGACTCCGCGCTGCGCTCGACGTCGTGATCCCGCTCGCGCGGCCGGTCCTCGGCGAGTCCGAGGAGCGGGCCGTGATCGATGTGTTGCGCTCCGGGCAGCTTTCGCTCGGTCCGCGCGTGGGGGAGTTCGAGCGGGCGTTTGCCGCTCGCGTGGGGGCAAAGTGGGGGAGTGCCGTGTCCAGCGGGACTGCTGGGTTACATCTGTCACTTCGTGCGGTGGGGGTTGAGGATGGGGATGAGGTCCTTACGAGCCCCTTCTCGTTTGTCGCCTCAGCCAATGCCGCCATTTACGAGCGGGCGACACCCGTGTTCGCGGACATCGATCCGGTGACGCTCAACCTGGATCCGGAGGCGGCTGCCGCTGCTGTGACCGAGCGCACGAGGGCCCTGTTGCCGGTGCATATCTTTGGGTATCCGGCCGACATGCCGGCGTTCGAGCGGATTTCGGATAGGCATGGGCTGAGGATCGTCGAGGACGCCTGTGAGGCGCTTGGAGCGGCACACGCGGATGGGACGCCCGTGGGCGGGCGTGGGCATCCTGCCGTGTTCGGGTTCTACGCAAACAAGCAGCTCACCACGGGGGAGGGGGGTATGGTGACGCTCTCCGACCCCGCGCTGAAGGAGCGGATCGATTCCGAGCGCAACCAGGGCCGCGCGCCCGATATGGGCTGGCTCGACCATGACCGGCTCGGCTTCAACTATCGCCTGTCCGACATCGCCTGTGCGCTCGGGATCGCCCAGCTGGAGCGCTTGGAGGAGATGCTCGCTGGGCGTGTGGGTGTCGCCGGTCTCTACCGCGAGGCGCTCACTGGGATCGAGGGCCTCGACCTGCCCTGTCTCGATCGCGGCGGCGACGTGCGGGGGTGGTTCGTGTTCGTCGTCCAGCTCCCGCGCGGTGTGGACCGTGACGAGACCGTCCGCGCGCTCCTGGCTGAGGGGATCCAGAGTAAGCCCTATCTACCGGCGATCCACCTGATGAGCTTCTATCGCGAGCGCTTCGGCCACCGCGAAGGGGAGTTCCCGGTCTGTGAGGACGTGGCGGCGCGTTCGTTGGCGCTCCCGTTCTTCCCCGAGATGAGCGAGGGGCAGGTCGCGCGCGTGGCAGAGGCGCTGCGCGGAGTGCTCGAAGGATCCTGACTTCAGGCGGGCTTGATTCCGCTCAGCAGTGCTTTGCCGGGTCGCGCCAACAGTCAGATCGCTGGGATCCTGGCCATCGGGTTTGGCTCTACAGAGCCAATCCAGGACCGTCGCCGCGAATGTCGTCTCTAGCCATTGAGTTGAGGCGGCAAGGCACGTCAACCCTGTGGAGCCAGCGGCCGTCTCCACCTCGTCGCGGGGATGCGCTCGAGTGCTTCCGCGATCGCGATGGCGCCGTCGCTGCGGGCCAGGGCCTGGGCCATTCTCTGAGCGCCGCGCTTCAGCTCCGGATCGTCCAGCGCTCTTGTGATGACGCGGGCGAGCCTGTGCGGTGAGGAGTGTTTGCGCATCCGCACGCCGGCCCCGGCAGCGAGGACGCGCAGCGCGTTGTCGTGCTGGTCGCGACCGCCGGGGATGCAGACGATTGGAACGCCGTCGGCCAGGGCCGCGTTGACCGTCTGCCAGCCGGCATGGGTGACCACGAGCGAGGCGTCCGGGAAGACGCTGCGATGGGCGACGAAGGATGCCGCATGGGTGTTGGCGGGGATTCGCAGTGAACTGGGATCGAGTGCCGGGCCGGTCGTCAGCAGCGCTCTGACCGGAAGGTGAGCCACGGCATCGAGGACGCGCTGAACGGCCGCGCGCTGGTTCATGTAGCTGGTGCTGAAGCTGATCACGACGAGCGGGTCTTCGTTGTCCGGCGGCCACGGCGAGCTCCACGGCTCCTCGAAGGGCTCGAACGCCGGACCGACGTAGCGAACGTTCTCCGCGAGCCTGCCGCGGGATGAGAAGTCGAGCTCCGGTGCGCTCATCACGGCGATCTCCTGGACGGTGCGCAGCTGGTCATACCAATCGGTCAGTGGGTGCAGGCCGTGTGCGGCGCGGGCCTTGTTCAGATCCGGCAGCCCGGCGGCGAAAAAGCGCCTGATGAACGCCAGCAGCACGCGGTCCCGCGCCCCGCCGAGCGGGCCACCCATCGGGCGCAGGCCGCTGCCCAACGGTGGCGCGCCGCGGGTCGGGATCGGGAGGGGGCAGTGCACGAGCGCGATCGCCGGCAGACCGGCGGCCTCGGCCGCCAGCGCCGCGCCGGGCAGCATCCAATCGAACACCATGGCCTGCGCGGGCCAGTCTTCCAGCGCCTCGCCGCAGTCCTGGGCGGTGTCGGCGAGCAGGCCGAAGAGGATGTTGTCGCGCACCCGCAGCCCGGCGCCGAAGCGCGTGCGGACGTCCCAGTCGTGCAGCACGTCTGTCTCCGGGCGGGTCATATCCAGGGCGGGGTAGGCATGTTTGAACGGCACGAACTCGGCGCCGGTGCGCTGCACCCGCTCGCGTGCGGCCTCGTGGGCGAGGACCCGCACCTCGTGTCCGCGCTGGATCAGGCGGTGGGTCAGCGCGAGCTGTGGAGGAGCGTTGCCGCTGAACGCCAGCAGTGTCTGGAAGACACGCATGCTAATATTTCATTTTAGTCTGGATAAAATGAATCTACCAGAATCTCCACAAAGCAGGCGCCCCTATCGAATGTCGGCCCGCGCCGACGCCGCGAACGCGACCGCGGAGCGCCTGCTCGCGGCCGCCTGGCGGCATTTCGCCACGCGCCCCTACGAGCAGGTCCGCCTGCGTGAGATCGCCGCCGAGGCCGGGGTCACGGTGCAGACGCTGCACCTGCGTTTTCACTCCAAGGACGAGATGCTGAGCGCCGCATACACGTGGTTCGGCCAGCAGGAGATCTCAAGCCGGCCCCCCGCGCCGGCCGCGAGCATCTCCGAGGCGCTCGCGCTGCTCTTCGACCGCTACGAGGAGCACGGGCAGGCGGTCCTCAGGATGCTCTCCCAGGAGGAGCGCATCCCCGCGATCAAACGGATGACCGACGCCGGACGCGCCTATCACCGCCACTGGGTGCAGACGACATTCGAGCCCCAGCTGGAAGACCTCTCCGGGGAGCCCTACGAGCGCCGACTGGCCGCGATCCTGCTCGCCACCGACCTGCTCGCATGGAAGCTCCTGCGCCAAGACATGCAACTCGACCGCGAGACATCCGAACAGGTCATCGCCGAGATGATCCAGTCTCTACCACCAGCTCGGTGATCGTGCGCATCGGCAACCAGTCGGACAGCACCGCCACGGTTGCCGGCTCAGCCCGTTGAGGGTGGCTTCGCGCGCGCCGCGGGAAAGACCGTGCCGAGCAGGCCGCGGATCGTCGCCGCGGCGATGTTCATTTGGTCGAAGTAGTCGCGCCAGAGCACGATCTGTCCGTCGTGCACGTCGAAGCGCCCGCATACCCAGAACTGGACGCGCAGCCGACCAAGCTCGAGGACGTCGGTGCGCTCGGTCAGAACCGTTCCTCCGTCCGCTGAGATGGCATGCACGTAGACCTCGAACCCAGCATCAGCTCGGCCAAGCGTGGCCTGAAAGAGCCGACGTGTGCGCTCACGTCCGCGCACCATGGGCAGCCCTACGTTCTTGTACTCCACGTCCACCGCCAAGAGCTCAACCGCCCCATCGACATCCCCCAAGCGAAGCAGCTCCAAGAACCGCTCGACCACCAGTGTGGGGGTCGAACCGCTCCCCAGTTGGTCGACCTGCTCCCCCGCGGTGACCTCGTTTGCAGGCTCAGGCATGGCTGTAAGCATAGGCGACGCCTGTCACGCGCCCGCTTCGATCTGCGTACCCAAGGAGGTGCCCACCGCGACGCCCGTCACAATCGAGCGCGTGGAGATGCCGCGACGGAACATCGAGCTGAAGGCGCGCGACCCCGATCCCGCTCGCTCCCTCCAGGCGTCCCTTCAGATGGGCGCCAGCGACGAGGGCTTGCTGCATCAGACCGACACCTACTTCCGGGTTCCTCACGGCAGGCTGAAGCTGCGCGAGGAGGATACGACCTTTCACCTCATCTCCTACGAGCGCTCCGACGACGCGGTGGCGCGCGAGAGCCGCTACCGGCTGGTGCCGGTCAGCGACCCTGCTGGGCTGAAGGATGCCCTCAGTGATGCGCTCGGCGTGCTCGTCGTCGTGGAGAAGTCCCGGCGACTCTTGCTCTGGCAGGGAGCTCGTATCCATCTCGATGAGGTGCGCGGCCTGGGCAGCTTCATCGAGATCGAGGCAGTGGCAGACCCAGTATCGGACCTGAGCGCCGAGCATCGCCGCGCAAGCGAACTACAGGACGCGCTTACAATCACTTCCGACCGGATCGTGGCGTTCAGCTACAGCGACGAACTTCTACGCGCCACGCCGCTCGCCGGTCAGAGGTTGGGGTGCGCGACATGACTGTCCGCTCTGCGCTGTCGTGGAGTGGTGGCAAGGATTCGGCCTTGACGCTTTGGACACTGCGCCGCCAGGGGATGGAGCCAGAGGCCTTGATTACGACCGTAACCGATGCCTACGATCGGATCAGCATGCACGGTGTCCGCCGCGAACTGCTCGCAAAGCAGGCTGACGCCATTGGCGCTCCGCTGGTCGAGGTTCGCGTCCCGCCAGCGTGCGTCAACGATGTCTATGAGGCACGCATGGCTCAAGCGTTCGCTTGCCCGCCCCTGTCCGACGTCGAGGCGGTCGCCTTCGGCGACCTGTTTCTCGAGGATGTCCGCGCCTATCGCGAGGAGCGGCTCGCCGCGAACGACAGGCGCGGCCTCTTCCCGCTCTGGGGACGCGACACCAGCGTCCTGGCGCGGGAGTTCATCGCCGCCGGTTTTCAGGCGACCATCGTTTGTCTGGACCCGCGAGCGCTCGACGCCTCCTTCGCGGGCCGGGCGTACGACGAGCAGCTTCTCGCCGACCTGCCTGCGAGCGTTGACCCTTGTGGTGAGAACGGTGAGTTCCACACCTTCGTCCATGCTGGCCCGATCTTTCCCGAACCGATCCCGTGTGAGACCGGTGAGGTCGTCGAGCGCGAGGGCTTCGTCTTTTGCGATCTGATATCCGCGTGAAGTGATCTGCGGATCTTGACGTCGTCAGTCACGCGCGTAGCTGTCCTGGCCCAGCGCTCCACGGGCTCGGCGTAAGCGCCAACTACAGCTGGGGAGGACAGCACCGAGACCCACCTGGTCAGGTGCGCCGCACACGCCTCACACGCCCAGCAGCTCGTCTCGTACACGCTGCCGGTGCGCTTGGAGAGCGCTTGTTCTCTGCGCCCGGGCCGTGCTATAGTCGATTTGTCGATTCGTCGATATGAAGGAGTGGCAGAGTGAGGTCAACGGCAGTGGCAATGAACGCGCAGGGACGTCTCACCGTGCCCGCCGATGCGCGTAAGGCACTGGGACTCATCGGCGAGGCGCACTTCCAGGCCGAGGTTCGCGACGAGGGCCTGCTGCTGCGGCCGGCTGTGCTCGTTCCACGCGAAGACGCGTGGGCCTACACGTCCGAGCACAGGAGTCTGCTCGCTCGCGCCCGTGAGGATTCAACACACGATCGAGTACGTGAGCTCAGCGAAGATGAGCTCAGCGATCTGGCGGACACCGAGCAGGAGTGACCGACGCCTACCAGACGCTCTCCGTCACAGAGACGTTCCTTCAGACCTTCATCAGCAAAGACTTTACTGCCAACGAGCGCAAGCGACTTCTGAAGGCGCTGCGGCTGCTCGAGGACAATGAGCGCCATCCGTCTCTGCGTGTGCACGAACTGCGTGGGGACCTGGCGGGCGTCTGGTCGGCCTCGGCCTCCAAGGAGCTGCGTGTCACGTTCGAACGCGTCTCCGACGGCCGCAAGCGCTTTCTCACCTGCAGCCATCACTA
>DAIOGX010000069.1:0-12040 GCA_036744995.1 Solirubrobacteraceae bacterium
CGCCCTCATACACTGAGCGCCTGTGTCCCGCTTCCACGAGCCCCAGCACCCCGATTTCAAGCGCCTGAACTCCTCGATCGACTTCGACCGGCGTCTGTGGCCGCAGGACGTCGCGCAGTCGCGCGCGCACGCGAAGATGCTCGCCGACCGGGAGATCATCGCTCGGGAGGACCGCGATGCGCTGCTGGCCGGCCTCGATGCGGTGGAGCGCGAGCTGGCCGAGGACCGCTTCGCGTTCGAGGAGGACGACGAGGACATCCACATGGCGATCGAGCGGCGGTTGACCGAGATCGCGGGTCCGGTCGGCGGCAGGCTGCACACGGCGCGCTCGCGCAACGACCAGGTGGTGACGGATCTCGCGATGTACACGCGCGAGCGCGCGCGCGAGGCTCAGGTGGTCCTCAGGGGATTGATGCAGGCGCTGCTGGCGCGCGCCGAGGAGCACGTCGACTGGCCGATGCCGGGCTACACCCATCTGCAGCGCGCCCAGCCGGTCTACCTCGGCCATCATCTGCTCGCCTACTTCTGGATGCTCGCGCGCGACCGCGCGCGCTTTGCCTTCGCCGAGCGCGAGGCGAGCTCATTGCCGCTGGGTGCGGGCGCCCTCGCGGGAGTCAACTTCGACACCGACCGCCGCCAGCTGGCGGACGAGCTCGGATTCGAGCGTGTCTCGCCCAACTCGATCGACGCCGTCTCCGGAAGGGACTTCATCCTCGACTACCTCAACGCCGCCGCCACCTGCTCGACCCACCTGTCGCGCCTGGGAGCCGAGCTCGTGCTGTGGTCGAGCGCCGAGTTCGGCTTCTGCGAGCTGCCCGACGCCTGGAGCTCGGGCTCATCGATCATGCCGCAGAAGAAGAACCCCGACGCGGCCGAGCTGCTGCGCGCGAAGGCGCCGCGTGTGGTCGCGCACCTGGCCGCGCTGCACGGCGTGATCCACGCGCTGCCGCTGACCTACAACAAGGACCTGCAGGAGGACAAGGAGCACCTGTTCGACGCGGTCGACACGCTCGAGCTGACGCTCGCCGCGGCCACGGGCATGATCGCCGGCGTGAGCTTCGATCGCGAGCGCCTGCGCGAGGCGGCGGGCGATGAGCTGATCGCCGCCACCGACGTCGCCGACCTGCTCGTGCGTCTGGGCCTGCCCTTCCGCGAGGCCCACGGCATCGTCGCCGGCCTCGTGCGTACGGCGCTCGACCGCGAAAGACCGCTGTCCGGGCTCACGCGGGACGAGCTGGCCGCGCACTCAGAGACGCTCGCCGCGCACGAGCAGGAGTACCGAGGAGTGCTCCGGCAAGACTCCTGGCTCGAGTCCAAGGTGTCCGCGGGCGGCACCGCCCTGGCGCGCGTGCGCGAGCAGATCGAGGCCGCCCGGGGCGCGCTCGCCGAGCACGATTGAGATGAGCGTCCGCGCGGCGCCCGGCGCCGCGATCGGGCGGCCGCTGCCGCGCGCCTTCTACGACCGTCCCGTGGTCGAGGTCGCCCGCGAGCTGATCGGCTGCACCGTGGAGCTCGAGGGCGCCGCGGGCGTGATCGTGGAGACCGAGGCCTACCACGAGTCAGAGCCGGCCTGCCACGCGTTCGCCGGGCTGACGCCACGCACCCAGACCCTGTTCGGCCCACCGGGCCGCGCCTACGTCTACCGCTCCTACGGCATCCACGCCCTGCTCAACGCCGTCTGCGAGCCCGCGGGCGTCGGCGCCGCGGTGCTGATCCGCGCGCTCGAGCCCCTCGCGGGGATCGAGCGGATGCGCGCCCGCCGCTGGCCGATTTCCAATCGGTCGAGCACGGGGCGCCCGCCACGCAACGAGGACCTCTGCTCGGGGCCGGGCAAGCTCACGCAGGCGCTCGGGATCGAGCTCTCAGAGAACGGCGGCGACCTGCGCGCCGGGCCGATCGTGATACGCGCGCGCACGTCCGCGGGGCGGGATCCGGAGGTGGTGGTGGGGGAGCGCATCGGCATCACCAAGGCGGTCGAGCTGCGCTGGCGCTTCTGCGTGGCGGACAACCCCAATGTCTCCCGTCCCCGACCCGTGAAAGTCCGGAGCGCCTAACAAAATAGGCGGTGCGGTCGGGGCGTGCATGGACCAAGCTGGGCGACGCGGGACGGCGCAGCGCATGCTGGTGGCATGTGCAAGCCGTCACGTGGCGAGACGATCGAAGATCCCGTTAGATCTTCGATCGGTGTCCAGCGCCGGTATCAAGATCCCACCCACCCGCATCCGGGCGTGCCGATCTTTTTATTAGGCGTTCTAATACGCTTCGGTTCTATGGCAAGAACCGCGCAGCGATTCGAAATGGGGGGGAACGAGGTCGTGCTGGGGCTCCTGATCGAGCGGCCCGGCACCAGATATCAGTTGGAGAGCCGTCTCAAGGAGCGGTTTGGCTCAGCGCAGTTCGGGCGTGGCACCGCCAATCAGGCGATGAAGAGGCTTGCGGAGCGGGGTCTCGTGCGCGTCGTGGATGGGCAGGATGCGGTGGCCGTCCGCGACACGGAGGTCGCCGGCGGCGTCGTGGGCGCGGTGGGCTCGCCGAAGACCACGTACGAGGCGACGCCGGCGGGCGTCGAGTACTTCAGCCGCTGGGTGAGGGCTTCGGTGTCGACGCCACCCGTGCGCGAGGAGCTGCACGCGAAAATCGCGCTCTGCGGGCCGGACGATCTACCGGAGATGATCGAGATCGTGCGCAGTGCCGAGGCGGCCTGCATGGTCCGGCTGCGCGGTCTGAACTGGCGCATACAGGACGAACGGCAGGAGACCGGCCCGCAGGACTGGAAGCGGCGCATGAGCATCGCCGGGATGGCCGGGGACGCCGCTTGGTGGGGCGGGCGGATCAAGTGGCTGCAGGACGTGCGCTCCTACCTGGAGAAGGAGCGCCAGCGCCACGAGGCCTCGCGCCCGCCGACGCGGTGATGTCCGTGTTCGCGCTGGCGGGCGTGTGCGTGAGCTTTCCGCGCGGGCAACGGCATCTGGTGCGGGTGTTGGCCGACGTATCGTTGGCGGTCGATAGGGGAGAGGTGGTCTCGGTGCTCGCGCAGCGTGCGCAGGGCAAGACGACGCTGCTGCGCGTGGCGGCGGGGATGGTGAAGCCCGACCGGGGGCGGGTCTACCTCGACGGCGAGGATCTCTGGCAACTGGCGGATCGCCGGCGCACGCGGCTCCTGGGCAGCCGCGTCGGGATGGTCGCTCACTCCGCGCCGGATATCGAGGTGCCGGTGCTCGAGAGCATCGCGCTGCCCCTGCTGGTCTCTAAGACGGGCAAGCGGGAGGCGTACGAGCGGGCGAGCCGGGCGCTCGAACGGGTGGGCGCGGGGGAGTGCGCGGAGCAATTTTGGGGGAGCCTGGCCGACTGGGAGCGGGCGCTCGTGGCGATCGCACGCGGAATCGCGCGGGAGCCGGCCCTGCTGTTGGTGGACGACCTGACCGCGTCGTTTGGGCTCGAGGAAACCGAGCAGATCACAAAGCTGCTGGCGACGCTCGCCAAGGAGCTGGATCTCGGCGTGTTGATGTGCGTTTCAGACGCCGATGCGATGTTGTGGTCTGAGCGGATGGCGAGGCTCGTCGACGGCGAGCTGCTGGAGGACCCCATACCACCCCCGGAGCGACCGGGCAACATCATCGACTTCCCGGGCGACGGCGCGGCGGGCGATGGTCCCTCCTACGGCATGTCGTCCTAGTGCTGGAGCTCACCGAGCTCGTCAAGCACTATCCCGCCGGCGACGGCGAGCTCGTGCGGGCCGTGGATGGCGTATCGCTGTCGGTCGCCGCCGGCGAGCTGGTGGCGCTGTACGGTCCGAGCGGCTCGGGCAAGACGACGCTATTGCAGCTGATCGCGGGACTGCTGAGCCCCGACAGCGGCGCGGTGATCGTCGAAGGACGGGAGATCTCCGCGCTCTCAGATGCGGAGCGCTCGCATTATCGGCTGCACGAGCTCGGCTTCGTCGATCAGTCTTTCGACCTGCTCCCCGGCGGGAACGTCCTTCAGAATGCCGCGATGAAGCTGTGGCTGAGCGAAAAGCCGCGCGCGGCGGAACGCCGCGTGGAACCGCTGCTCGAGCGTCTCGGGCTGGGCGAGCGCCTACGCCATCTGCCGGATGAGCTGTCGATGGGGGAGCGCCAGCGTGTGGCGATCGCGCGGGCGCTGTCGACCGAGCCGAAGCTCGTGCTCGCGGACGAGCCGACTGGAAACCTCGACACCCACCGTGGCCGCGAAGTGCTCGAGCTCCTGAGCGAGGTCTGCCGCGAACGCCAGGCCACCGTCCTGCTCGCCACCCACGATCCCCAGGCGACGATGTTCGCGGACCGTGTGCACGCGCTGCGCGACGGGCGGATCGTCGCGCACGAGCCCGACGGCCTGTCTGCTCCGCGTGGCGAGCGGCGGCTCGGTTCGTGACGATGCGCCTGTCACGCATCGCCCATCTCTACCGCGTCCGTCTGAAAGCGAGGATCGTGCTCGTGCAGGAGCTGTTCGCGCTCGCCGGCATCGCCGTCGGCGTGGCGCTGCTGTTCGCCTCGCAGGTCGCGAGCGCGAGTCTCAACGGCTCTGTGCATCAGCTCACGAGCGAGCTCGTGGGCAACATGCAGTTCCAGCTCGATGCGCGCGAGGAGGGCGGGTTCGATCAACGGCTGCTGGGCGAGGTGCAGCGACTGCCCGGCGTCAGCGCCGCGCTGCCGGTGCTCGAGACGAGCGCCAACGCGATCGGCCCGGCCGGCCAGCGGGCGGTTGACCTGATCGGCACCGACCCGCGGTTTGCGCTGCAGGGCAGCCCGCTGTTGCGCCATTTCAGCTACGCCCAACTCGACCATCTGAAAGCGCTCGCGCTGCCATCCCCAATCGCGCAGGAGATCGGGGTCGGGTCCCTGCACCCGGTCGAGCTCCAGGTCGGCGCGCGGGACGTCACCGCGCTCGTCGGCACCGAACTGAACGCGGCCGCGATCGGGACGCTCGTCCACAGCCCGGTCGCGATCGCGCCGCTGGCCTATGCGCAGAAGCTCACCGGCATGCAGGGGCGGATAACCCGCGTCTTCGTCCAAGTGGCGCCCGGCCACGATCGTGAAGTGCGCGCGGGCTTGGTGGGGCTGGCGGCGGGGACCCTGAACGTCGAGCCGGCGAACTTCGACGACACGCTCTTTCGCATCGCGGCGGCGCCGGCCAACCAGGGCGAGAGCCTGTTCTCGGGCATCAGCGCGCTCGTCGGGTTCATGTTCGCGATCAACGCGATGCTGCTGACGCTGCACCTGCGCCGGAATCTGATCAGGAGCCTGCGCGCGAGTGGAGCGACGCGCTGGGGCACGATCGAGGCGCTGCTGTTCGACGCGCTCGTGCTAGGCGGCTTGGCCGCCCTCGTCGGGCTGGCGCTCGGCGACCTGCTCTCGGTCGCGGTGTTCCGATCGAATCCCGGCTATCTTTCGTTTGCCTTCCCACTCGGCTCGCAGCGGATCGTCACGTGGCAGAGCATCGCGATCGCCGCCGGCGCGGGGCTGCTCGCCGCGTGCATCGGCGTACTGATGCCACTCAGGGAGGTCTGGTCTCAGAACGCCGCGGCGGCGATGTCGCACACGCATCATCAGATACGTGGCCGATGGACGGCTGGGGCCCTGGTTGGGGGACTTCTATGTCTGGCCGCGACGACGATCATCCTGCTGGCCGCGCCGCAGTCCGCCGTCCTCGGCAGCGTGACCCTGGTGGTCGCGCTGCTGCTCCTGCTGCCGCTGCTGCTGGATTTGATCATCGCCATCGTCGCGCGCCTGCATGGCCGTCTCGAAACCGCGTCCACCCGGATCGCCATCGCTGAGCTGCGGTCGCCAAAGACGCGGACGCGATCGATCGCGATCGCCGCAACCGGGGCGATCGCCGTGTTCGGCAGCGTCGCGATCCAGGGAGCACACGCAAACCTCCAGCGTGGCCTCGATCGCCTCGTGTACCAGCTGTCGGTCACCACGGACGTGTGGGTCGTGCCGCCCGGCGCTCAGAGTCTGCTCGCCACGGCGCCGTTCAAGGACACAGCCGCAGCCACGCTCGAACGTCTCCCCGGAGTCCAGAGCGTCGGCTTATATCGCGCGGGCTTTCTCAACTACGGCGATCGCCGCGTGTGGGTGCTCGCGCCGCCGCCCACCGCGAGGGGTCCGATCCCGCCCAGCCAGCTCGTGACAGGCGATCTCCCGCTGGCGCTCGCACGCCTGCGGGAAGGCGGCTGGGCCGTGCTCTCGCAGGGTCTCGCCACCCAGAATCACCTGCATATCGGCGAGCGCTTCACCCTGCCCTCGCCCCATCCGACGAGCTTCCGTGTCGCGGCGCTGATGACCAATCTCGGCTGGCCGCCGGGAGCGATTATCCTCGACTCCGGAGACTATGTGCGCGCCTGGGGGAGCGGCGATCCCAGCGCCTACAACATCATCTTGCGCAGAGGCGTCTCACCACAGCAGGGACGCTCAGAAGTTCAGCGCGCGCTGGGCGCCTCCTCGGCGCTCGTGGTCCAGACCGCGGCGCAGCGCGACGGGCTCCAGCGGGCGGCCAGTCGCCAGGGACTCTCGCGCCTGACCCAGATAGCGACGCTCGTACTGATTGCCACGATCCTCGCGATGTCGATCGCGATGGGGACGATGATCTTGCAGCGTCGCCCCCGGCTCGCCAGCATGAAGGTGCAGGGATATGAGCGCGCGGTGCTGTGGCGGGCGCTGCTGTTCGAGAGCGCGCTGCTGCTCGGCGCCGGCTGCTCGATCGGCGCCGCCTTTGGGATCTACGGCCAGGTGCTGATCAGCCACGCGCTCGCGACCGTCACGGGCTTCCCGGTCGTGTTCTCAGCCGGGGCTATGAGCGCGATTTCGAGCTTTGCGCTGGTCAGCGCCGTGGCGGTCGCGATCGTCGCGCTGCCCGGATATCGCGCCGCCGGCGTGCCCCCCTACGCCTAGGGCGTGAGGCGGGAATTCGGTGAGTGCTTGCCTGATGGACGGACGTGATCTCAGGAGTCGGTGGGCGAAAGTCCATGGGGGGTGTGTTCAGGACCTCCCCGCGAACGAAGATAGGACCCGGGCATCTCGGGTGCAGCTCGTCTTGCGATTCTCATACGAGAAGCGGACCGTTCCGGTCTGTTTTTCGGATTCTTACGAGCAAAAGTGGCTATCTTATACGGAAAGCAGACTCTGGCAGTCTGGAAATCGGATATAGTGGTCACATGAGTTCCGGCGGTCGGACGGTCTCCCGAGAGGCTTCGGCGGTCTTCGAGCATGTCGCGGCGGCCAAGCGCCGCACGATCAGCTTGCCCGGGGACCGTGACTGGCTGTCGGCGATCACTCCGCATTACGTTCGCCTGCTCGACCGGATGGCCGCGCGCACGCTGCTTTATCGGGTCCGGCGGGGCCAGTATGTCGTGGCGCCGTGGGCTACCAGCGATGTCGACCAAGCAGTCCCCGTGGAGTTGCTCGTGGATCTCGCGTTGCGTGAGCAGGGCCCGTACTACCTGGGGTTCCTCAGTGCTCTGATCGCGCACCGCCTGACCGACCTTCACTCCTCGACGCTGTATGCGGCGGTACGTCAGGGCAGCCCGACGGACCTGACCTCCGCGTCGCTGGCGGGGCACGAGCTCAAGGTGGTGCGCTTGTCGGGCTCGCGCTGGCCTCGGGAGGACAACGAGCGTGAGCGGGTGCGCGTCCAGGCGGGCCTGAAGGAGTTTGTGTGGCGCTCGAGTCTCGAGCGGACCCTCGTCGACGGCATTCTGCGCCCCGAACTGTGCGGCGGTATCGAGACGATCGTCACTGGGTGGGCTCGAGCCCGAGAGGAGGACCGCGCCGATTGGAACGCCGTATGGGCGATCGCGAGGCGAACGAGCTCCTCAACCGCACGTCGTGTCGCATTCCTGCTGATCGGGTTGGGCTACGAGCACGTCGTCGGAGATGAGCTACAGACAATGGGCAAGCAAAAGGCGATTCCGCTCGACCGTTCCGCCGGCTATGAGATGGCCCGCCGGCAGATGACCCGTGATCGGCAGACTGGGGTGCTCGTCAACGTTCCGTCGCGGCAACTCCGTGGCTGGCTCGGCGCGATCGCTGTCGGATGATCGACTATCCCGACGATGATGAGTTGCGTGCCCAGTCCAGGGAGCACGACCTCGCGCTTCCTGTCTTGGTGCGCGACATCGTCCGCGTCGTCGAGGTGCTGAATCTAGGCGCGAAGCGCTTCTTCAAAAAGGACAGCGTCCTTGCGGGCTCGATGGCGTTGCGCTGCTTCGGTAGCCCGAGATTCACGGTCTACGATGCCGACTTCTCGACCTCCGCGCAGGCCGTTGATCCGCCTGAGTCGGTGTCGGCGCTGCTGCGTTACAGCGACGAGAACCTCGACATCCTCCCTGCGGCAGCGGTGCCCGCCGACCGGCGAGGAACCCTTATGAAGGTCGAGCCGATCCGGTTCGACCCCGTGTTCACCGGTGTTGCGCTTGCCGAGCAGGACCGGCAGTTCAAGGCCGACGTGTCCTTCCGCGGGCTGCTGCTCGATGGGCGAGAGGTGCCCTTCCAGACGCCCTACTCGTTAGGGCTCTGCGATGAGACGCCCACCGTTTGGGTGATGGACCCGGTGGAGGTGCTCGCCGAGAAGATCCTCGGCTGGTGCGTCCACGGTCTCGTCAAGCACTACGCGGATGTGGCATGGGTCACGGCCGCTGCCCAGGAGTCGGGTTCGCCGCTCGCGTTCGAGTATCCAAAGCTTCGAGATGTGCTCGACGCGAAGCTCGCGACCATGCGAACGCTGCAGCCAGAGCTCTACCGCCCATTCCCAACCGTGGATGTGATCGTCGGCAAGCTCGCCCAGCCACCCGAGTTCGACCGGACACAATGGCAAAAGCTCGTTTACCTCCGGTCCCAACGCGCCGCCTTCGCTCAAGAAGACCTACGCCGCATCGTCCAAGAGATCCTCGCTCTCGAGCTACGCAGATCCCGACCACGATGACCACCAATGACCAGCCGCTCAAACTCTGGGTCCGCGAGACAGGTGAGCCGACCGAGGACATCTTCGTCTCGGGATAGGTCTTAGCGGCTTTTCGCGCCCTTCGTATTTTTCGCGCCGATCCGCCTTCTAAGCTCGGGAATCATCCCGAACTTTCAGGAGAGCAACCCGACGCCTCTCTGTTTGGGGCAGACCTGGACGCTGCTGATGGCGACGATCAGGGAGCTTCTGTGGGGGCTACCGGCGGTTTCGCGCGAGGTCCATGCCTGGCGAGCGCGCGCGGTGGCGATCCCGGATGCGCGGATCCGTCAGGACGCCCTGGAGTCGCTGGCCCGCAAGCGCCCCCATCTCGATGGCGCCGCGCTGTTCTGGATCCTGCCGCGCCGTCGCAATCTGGCGCTGCTGCGACTGCTCGTCGCCTATGAGATCACGCTCGAGTTCCTCGACAGCATGAACGAGCGCGCCGCGCACGTGGGCCAGGCAAATGGCCGCCAGCTCCATCTCGCGCTCGCCGAGGCGCTCGACCCGGACGCGCCGATATCCGATTACTACAGCCATCACCCGTGGAAGGACGACGGTGGCTATCTGCGCGCGCTCGTGGAAGCCTGCCGCAGGGGCTGCTCATCGCTGCCTTCGTACGCGAGCGTGCGTCCGCTCACGATCCGCGAAGCCACTCGCGCGCAGGTGCTCGCGCTCAACCACGACCCCGACTCCCACAGCCGCGAGGTCGCGCTCAGGGAATGGGTCTGCAGGGAGTTCCCCGACGCGGAGGAGATGGCGGAGAAGCAGAGGAAGGAAGCGAAGCAACCGCAAGAGCGGGAGCGGGAGAACTGGTTTGAGCTGAGCGGCGCGGCGACCGCCTCGCTCACCATCCACGCGCTGCTCGCGCTGGCTTCAGAACCGGGGTGCAGCGAGCGCGAGATCGAGAGCGTTCACGCCGCCTACTTCCCGGGGTTGTCGTTGACGACGACGATGCTCGACAGCTACGTGGACCGCGTCGAAGACGCCACGAACGGCGACCACAGCTACATCTCACACTACCCGAGCCACGAGGTTGCCATCCGGCGTGTGTACGAGCTCATCCGGCAATCGGTCAATGACGCGCGCCGCTTGGAGAATGGGCACAGGCACGCGGTGATCGCCGCCTGCATGGTCGCGATGTACCTGTCGCGCGACAGCGCCCGCGAGCCCGAGAGCTCGAGCGCAACTCGGCAGCTCATCCAGGCCGGTGGCTCGCTCACCAAGCTCTTGCTCCCGATCCTCCGAGCATGGCGTATCGCCTACGCCCTGCGCTCCGCCTAGGCCGCGATGCCACGAGTCGCCCCGCCCGAGCTTCCCCCCGGTTCGCGCTTGCCCGCTCCCGCTCAGACCTTCGTGTTTTGGAAGTGGCCGATTGCCTATCTAGAGCGAAACAGCTGTCGCTATGGCAGTCGTTTCACGCTGCGTGCGACCAATTATCCGCCGCTTGTTTTCCTGTCTGACCCGGCAGAGATAAAGACAATAATGGCCGCGCCCGCCGATGTGCTGCATCCGGGGAAGGGCGCCGCGACGGTCGAGCCGCTGGTCGGCGAGCAATCGTTCATGCTGTCAGAGGGCGAGGCGCATCTCGTTGGCCGCCGGGCGCTCCTGCCGGCCTTTCACGGCAAGGTCGTGCAACGGCACTCGCAGATGGTGATCGATGCCGTCCGGCGTGAGGTGAGGTCATGGCCCAGAGACGTCCCTTTTGCGCTCCATCCACGCCTGCGCGCGCTGACGCTGGAGGTCATTCTGCGGACCGTCTTCGGAGCCTCCGCGGCGGTCCTCGACGAGCGCCTGTGCGTGCTGCGCGACCGACTGCTGGAGATGCTGTCCGTGACCGAGAGCCCCGTCTTTCCGGAGCCACTGCTGCGTCACGGCCCGGGACGAGCGATCTGGGAGCGCTTCCTGCGCGCCCGCTCGCGGGTCGATGAGCTGATGTTCGCGCTGATCGAGGAGCGCCGGCACTCGAGCGATGGCGCCGCTGACGCCCTCGAAATGTTGCTGGGCGCCCGCAACCCGGACGGCTCTGAGATGTCGAGGAAACAGGTCCGCGACAACCTCATGTCGATCGTAGTCGCCGGGCACGAGACGACTGCCTCAGAGCTCGCCTGGGCGTTTCAGCTGCTCGCCCACAACCCCGCTGTGCTGGAGCGGCTCGTCGAGGAGATCGACCGCGGCTCTTCAGAGGAGTACCTGACGGCGACGGTCCAGGAGGTGCTCCGCCACCGGCCGGTCTTCCTCTTTGCCATACCCCGATCGGTGGCGCGGCCGATCGAAATCGGCGGCTGGAGCTATCGCCCACCAGCGCAGCTGTTGGGCTGCATCTATCTGGCCCATCACGACTCCTCCATATATCCCGAGCCTTACGAGTTCCGGCCAGAGCGCTTCCTGGGAAAGCCGCCGAGGACATCTACGTGGCTGCCATGGGGCGGGGGTCGCAAGCGCTGCCCCGGCCTGCATATGGCCACCCTGGAGATGCGGACCGTGCTGCGCGCCGTGCTCTCGGAGCTGACCCTGCACCCGGCCGCCAGGCAGCTGGAGCACCCCCGCTGGCGGAGCGTGATCGTCACCCCGCACGCCGGCGCGCGCGTGGTGCTCCACCGGCGTCGCAATCGATGTTGGCCGGCGAATAAGTAGCGACGCGTCGCTAAGAAGGGGGTCGCGTAGTTGTCAGTATCGGTTGAACGATGGCTGACAATGGACTTTCAATCGCGCTGACCAAAACACAGATCGATCAGGTGATCCGTGAGACCTCCGGGGGCGGTGGCCTGTCGAGCCTGCTGGTCGGGCTGGCCGATCCACAGGCTCTGCACACAGCCGCACTCGCGCTGATGGACGATGAGCGTCTCTCCCGCTCGCTCTTGCGTGCGCTGCTCGTGCTCGTCTCCTTTCCGCCCGACGGGGCCGATCGCGCGCTCTCAGATGTGGCGCACGACCTACACATGTCCCCGAGCACCACACACCGCTACATCTCGACGTTCGTGGAGGTCGGGCTGCTCGAACGAGACCCGGCCTCGCGTAGATACAAACGCCCGGTGGCGTCGTAAGTAAGGGTAAGGGTCCGTAGATGAGCGCTCGCCTTCGG
>DAIOGX010000070.1:0-11951 GCA_036744995.1 Solirubrobacteraceae bacterium
CGAACGGCAGACGCGAACAGAAGACATTCGAGCATCGCAAGCTGCGGCGGGCATCTAAGCGGGTGATGCAGGGGACACGCGTCGGCACCGGCAAGCACGTGTCCGGCCAGCCCCTGGCGCGAGACCTGCGCCGCCTGACGCTGGGCGACTAGCTGAAGGCGCGCGCAGCGCCACCGCAAAAAAAGACCCGGCCCCCAAAGGGACCGGGTGGGTGGCTCGAGCATAGCGCCTGCAGGCCAACCGGCCGGGGGGTCTGCAATGGTCGGTCCTGCGACGATTCATAATCGTTCTCATCGATGAGCCCTGACACCAGCCAAACGAGCGACTTCGAGGCCTGGCAGGTCGAGCTGCACGGCCATCGCGTGATCTACCACATGGCTGGCAGCGGGCCGCCGGTGGTCCTGATTCACGGCATGGTCAATTCATCGCGCCACTGGCGATCGGTCGCACTCAGCTTGGCCGATCGCTACACCGTGATCGCCCCCGATCTGATCGGCCACGGCGACTCCGCCACGCCGCGCGGGGACTACTCGCTCGGCGCGCACGCCTCCTCGATCCGCGACCTGCTCGCGGTGCTCGGCGTCGACCGCGCCACGATCGTTGGCCACTCGCTCGGCGGCGGCGTCGCGATGCAGTTCTTCTACCAATTCCCCCAGCGCACCGAGCGCCTCGTGCTCGTCTCCTCCGGCGGCCTCGGCCACGAGGTCTCACCGCTTCTGCGCACCGCCACCCTCCCCGGCGCCTCCTTGCTCCTGTCGCTCGTCGCCCATCCTCGCCTGCTGTCGGCCCTGCGCCGCGCCGGCGATCGACTGAACGATTCGGGTTCGCGCAAGGGCGTCTACCTGCAGGCGATCGCGCGCGCCCTGCGCCCGCTCGAGCAGCCCGGCGCGCGCACTGCGTTCCTGCACACGCTCCGCTCCGTAATCGACGTCCACGGCCAGCGAGTCAGCGCCACCGACCGGCTCTATCTGCTCGCGGACACGCCCACACTGATTGTCTGGGGCGAGCGCGACAACACGATTCCGCTCGCGCACGGCCTCGCCGCCCACCGCGCGGCGCCTCACAGCCGCTTCGAGACGCTCCCGCGCGCGGCCCACTTCCCCAACCTCGAAGATCCCGAGGGCCTGGCCGCGGTCCTTGGCGACTTCATCGCCACCACCGAGCCCGCCTGCATCGAGAACGGCGACTGGGGCGACATCGTCTCCCCGCGCGCGCCCCGCAGTCGCCACGAGGTCGGCTCGCCCGCCTGACGACGTCGCGTCAAGCCACGCTCGGCAGTGCAAAATTTCCAGACACCCGAAACGCACTATCGATAGTGGATGATTCCGACTACGGCTTGCGGGCGGCGATCATCAGGTTGTAGAAGATCGCCGCCGGCAACCTGGACTCCAGCAATCTGCGATCCACCTCCTGCAGGGCGAGGTAGCCGCGATAGGCGTATTGCCGCCAGCCCCACGGCACGTCTGAGGGCTCGGCGGTAGCCTCGAGCGTGCGGTTGGTCCAGCCGAACCAGTTCGCCAGCAGCTCCTCGCCGGTGACGCGCACATCCGCAAACCCAGCCTCGAGAGCAAGCTTGCTCAGTTCGTTCGGGGCGAAGGCATGGACATCGACAACTCCCTCGAGCGCAGCGTCGGGGGCTCCGCCCTCCGCGGGAGGGGCGGGCCGCGCGCCGATCGCGCGCCGCCACAACGGCGCTATGGCGGTGGCCGCGCGCTTGGGCACGTTGGCGAGCCGGTCACCATAACGCGAAGGCTCGCCAGCGAACATGATCGTGCCACCCGGAGCCAGCACGCGCGCGAACTCGTCGAACGCGCGCGGCAGGTCGGGGATGTGGTGCAGGATCGCGTGGCCGAGCACGAGGTCGAAGCTCCCGTCCGCGAACGGCAGGTTCTCGGCGTCCGCCGGCACCGTCTCCACGTCGAGGCCCAGGCTTGCCGCGTTGGCGCTCAGAGCTGCGAGCATGCCCGGCGAGATGTCGCTGCACGTAGCCTCCCCGATCAGCTCGGCGCGCATCATGTTCAGCGTGAAATAGCCAGTTCCCGAGCCGATCTCGAGCGAGTGCAGGTACTGCCCGGGGGCCCGGCCGAGCGCCTTTCGCACCTTCGCGGTCACCTGGTCGTGGCCCAGGTCGCCGAAGTCGATCCCCCACTTCGAGTCGTAATGATCGGCTGCCACGTCGTGGTAGCGCGTATTCACATCGCGGATCTCATCGGGGCTCAGAGTGGGCGGCATGGGGTGGCACCATATACTCGCGCGCCGTGTCCGTGACGCCTCTCTACGAGCAGGGCGACCAGCCCGAGGGCGTGCCGCCGCTTGCCCTCACGGGCGAGCGCACCCTCCCCGACGTGCCCGAGGAGAACTACTGGTTCCGCCGTCATCTCGCCGTCTACGAGTGGATCGCCGCGCGCGTCGCCGGGGCGCGGGTGATCGATATGGCCTGCGGTGAGGGCTATGGCGCGGACACGCTCGCCGGCGCCGCGGCGAGCGTGGTCGGGGTCGACGCCAACCCCGAGGCGCACGAGCACGCGCGCCTGCGCTACCGCCGCCCCAACCTGCGCTTTGCCCGCGACCTCGTCGAGACGTTCTCAGAGCCCGCCGACGCCGTCGTCTTCCTGCAGACGATCGAGCACCTCGAGGATCCCGGCGCGGTGCTCGATCACTTCCGCTCGCTCCTCGCCGACGGCGGGCGGGACGGGGGCGAGGAGGAGGACGCGCGCGCGCCTCGCGCAGGCGACCGTGGCGCGGGCGGGCGGGGAGCAGACAGGCGCGCGGCTACTGGGCGCGGGACCGTCTATGTGTCGACGCCAAATGTGCTCACGCTCGCGCCGAAGGGCGCTCCGCGCTCTGACAACCCGTGGCACATCCACGAGTACCGCGCCGGGGAGTTCGAGGCTCTCTGCCGCGCGCACTTCGCCTCGGTGCAGCTCTTCGGCCTCTTCCACGCCCGCAAGCTGCGCGTCCACGAGCTCGCCCTGAAGTTGGGATGGGATCGGGCGCACGAACGCCTCGGTGTGACCAAACGCTTCTACGACTGGTTCACACCCGCGATCGCCGCCTCGGACTTCATCCTGCGCCCGCGCGGGCAGTCAGACCTCGATCGCGCGCTCGACTTCGTCGCCGTCTGCCGGCCGTGAGATCGGACGGCGATCGCGGCGGCGCCCTCGCGATCGTCCTGCACACGCACATGCCCTACGTCGAGGGCTTCGGCACGTGGCCGTTCGGCGAGGAGTGGCTGTGGGAGGCGATCGCCTCCTGCTACCTGCCCCTGCTCGACCTGCTCGACTCCCGCGATCCGCCCATCACCCTGTCCGTGACGCCGGTCCTCTCAGACCAGCTGAGCGCGCCCGGGCTCGCCCAGCGCTTTGACCGCTTCATCGACGACACACGCCGGTTCACTCATGCCGAGGACGCCTCGGGTATGCGCGCGGGCGGCCATCACGAGCTGGCAGCCGAGCTGGAGCGGGCGTGGAGCGCCGACTACGAGCTTGCCCGTGAGCGTTTCCAGGCGCGTGGCGGCGATCTCGTGAAAGCGTTTGCGCCCCACGCCCAGTGGACGTCCTCCGCCACCCATGCAGTGCTGCCGTTGTTGGCGAGTGATGCCGGCGTGCGGCTGCAAGTGCAGATCGGGATAGACGCTCACCGCGCACGCTTTGGCGAGGGCTTCAACGGGGGGTTCTGGCTGCCCGAGTGCGCGCACGCGCCCCATCTGGAGCCGGTCCTCGCCGCGGCCGGCGTACGCAGCACGTGCGTTGAGCTCACCGACCGCTTCGGTCTCGGCGCGCCCCGGCACCTGCGTCCGCTCCTCAGCGAGTCGGGGATCGTGCTCGTGCCGATCGACCGCGCCACGATCTCGCTCGTGTGGAGCGACGGCGGCTATCCCGCGAACGGCCTCTACCGCGACTACCACCGCCACACGGTCCACCACCACAACCCATGGGCCAACGATGGCTCGGCCTACAGTCACACGCTCGCGCTCGCGCTCGCGCGCGACCACGCAGCCGATTTCGTCGCGCGCACGATCGCTCGCCTGCGCGACGCTCCCACGGGCCTTCCGGGGGGCGGGCTGGCGGTTTGCGCGCTCGACACCGAGCTGCTCGGCCACTGGTGGTATGAGGGCCTCGCCTGGCTCGAGGCAGTCCTCGAGGAGTGCTCTCGCCAGGGCCTCGAGCTGGTGCGGCTGGACGATGCGCTGGAGTCGTCGCACGAGCCGGCGGCGGTGAAGGGCGACGAGGATCGTTGGCAGCCGAGCACCTGGGGCAAGGACGGCGACCTCTCGACCTGGTCGGCCCCCACCGTGGCTGAGATGGCCTTCGCGACGCGCGCGGGCGAGCTCGCCGTGCTCGCCGCCGCCACGGCCAGGACCGCCGGGAGCGCGGCAGTGCGCGAGCTCCTCGCGCTGCAGGCGAGCGACTGGACCTTCATGGTCTCCCGCGGTCTCGCGGTCCCCTACGCGATCGAGCGCTTCGAGGGCCATCGCGCCGCTCTCGCCCGGGCGCTCGAGGCTGGACCCGACGCGAGCGTTGACGGTCTCCGCGAGCTCGCTCGCCACGCCGATCCCGTCGCGCTGCTCGCGCCGTGACGCGGGCGGCGATGTCTCAGCGAATTCGAACACATCGCACGAAGGCGACAAATTGATTTCTCCCGAAGGGACAGGCTGACTTCAGCAACCGGGGTATCTGGTAGGCTGCGTGCGCTGTGATGCTCGCGGTTGCCAGGGAGGGCGATGACATTCGATGAGACGCCGTCTACCCACAGGGGGGATTCCAATGAGCAGGCCTTTGTCCTCGTCGCGCCGCGACGCTACCGATCAGGCGAGCCCGGGACTCGAGAGTCTCCCGCCGAGGCGCCGCCACGGAGTAGGTCGCTGGGTGCTCGCCGTGCTCGTGGGGTGCGTCGCGCTGTTCGCGCTCCCCTCAGTCGCCGGCGCGGCGGGAACCGCCAAGATCAAGGGCACGGTGACCGAATTTGGCGGTGGCGCGCTGGAAAACGTCCAGGTCCAGGTCTACGGCTCGAACGGGGAAATTGTGAGCTCCATCTTCACCAAAGCGGCGGGTGTGTACGAAGCGGAAGATCTGGCGGAAGGTGATTACAAAGTCAAGTTCTCCGATGCACCCGCGTTCGCTGTTCAGTACTACAACAATCAGCCCTCGCTTGCGAGCGCCAATTTGGTTTTCGTCAAAGAAGGAGAAACAAAGGAAGGCATCGGCGCCGTGCTGAAGAAACCTGGCAAGATCTCGGGCAGGGTGACGAATGCCAGCGGTAAACCCGTGTCTGGTATTCACGTCGAAGTGTACGGGAATCTTGGCGAAGAATTCGAAGAATTTGGCGTTACCACCAACGGGAATGGCGAATACACGATAGAAGGTCTGCCGGAAGCTCAGTACAAGGTTGGATTCTTGCCTGCGGGAACCGCTTACACGGCGCAGTACTACAACGGTCAGTCTTCGCTTGAAAATGCCAATGCAGTGACGGTCATCGCGGGGGCGACGAAAGAAGGCATAAATGCGGTCCTGAAGGAAGGTGGCAAGATCTCGGGCACGGTGATCGATTCCGTTGCCCACAAAGGATTGGCGAAAATAGGGGTCATCGCATATAACGCGAGCCATGAAGGCGAATTCGCGGGTTTTGCTTCCACCAATGAAAACGGTGAATACACGGTGACCGGGTTGTCGACCGGCTCGTATAAGCTTGAATTCTACTGGAAGGAATCCCCAGCTGAACGAAAAGCATGCGAACACGCGCCTCGCTGCATACCCAAGTACATCACCCAGTACTTCAACGGTCAGCCCTCGGCAGCGACCGCCAATACGGTGGGAGCCAGCGAAGGGAACACGACGTCGGGGATCAACGTGACGATGGTGCCCTCGGCGCCGGTCAACACCGCCCTCCCGGTCATATCGGGAACAGCCACAGCCGGAAGCCTGCTGTCGTGCTCGAACGGGTCGTGGACAGGCGAAACGTTCTCGCTGCCGATGGGGTGGCCGCTCACGTCGCCGTTCGCCTACCAGTGGCTGCGGGGCGGCGCCGCGATCGCCGGCGCCACGTCGTCCACCTACACCGTGCAGACAGCCGACCTGGGACAAGGCTTGGTGTGCGAAGTCACGGCGAGCATCGAAGCCGGGAAAGCGAGCGCCAAGAGCACCTCGCTCGCAGTGCCCATACCGGTCCCCTCTGTAAAGACCTCCGCGTCCAAGCTCACCGTCGCCAAGAACGCGACCAAGGTGAGCATCGCCTGCGCGAACGCGACCTGCACCGGTGGGGTCGAAGTGGTCGAACGTACCGTCATCAAGCGCCGCAAAGGCAACCGGAGGATCACCGTGAAAGTGACGACCGTGCTCGCGAAGGGGTCATATTCGCTGGCCGCCGGTAAGACAGGGGCGATCGTGTTGCGCCTGACCGGGTCGGGCAGGAAGAGGCTCGCCCACGCGCGCCATCACCGCGCCTCGGGGAAGCTTCTCATCACGGTCAAAGGCGGCAAGTCGCTCGAAAAGACAGTGCTGCTCGCGGCCAAGAAGTGAGGGTCTGTCCCCTGTCCCGTACACGCGGCGGGCAGGGGACCTACTCCCAGCGCATGTGTTGTGGGGCGTCGCGCATGCGGATGACCCGCGCGGGCACGCCCGCGACGACGGCGTTCTCCGGCACGTCCTTTGTCACGACCGTGCTCGTGCCGACGATGGCGTTGTCGCCGACGGTCCTTCCGCGCAGGATGCATGCGCCGTAGCCGATCCACACGTTGTGACCGACCCGCACGTCGCGCTTGTAAATCCCCTGCAACCGGATCGGGCGCTCCACCTCGACGACGCCGTGGTCGAAGTCGATCAGCATCACGCGATCGGCGACGATGCACTCGCGCCCGATCTCCACGTGCTGATAGGCGGAGATCGTGCACTCCTGGCCCATCACGGTCTTCGCTCCGATGCTCACCTCGCCCTCGTGCACGCGGATCTTCGAGCCGTGTCCCACCCACGCCCAGCGCCCGATGCGGAGCGTCGCGTGCCGGCCGATCTCGAGCTTCACGCCGGGGCAGATGAAGCAGATGCCGTCGGTCCGCAGACGCTTGCCGTGGCGCAGCTTCAGGAGCACGTATCGCGCCAGCAGGCGCGCGTAGTGGCGGTTCAGCATGTTGTTCTTGTGCATCCACCGCACGAGCGTCATTCCTCCGCCGTGGAGTGGCTCGGGCGCCCGGCGCACCATCTCTGAGATCTCCTCGGCGGACGTCCTCTTCGCGGCGAGGTCCGCGGCCCCGTCTGAGGGCTTCTCCACGTTGAGGTCGGCGAGCAGCGGCTCCATCACCGCCGAATCGTAAGGGACCCGGTGGAGGCGGGCTCGGGAAAGGCGGGCTCAAGCACGACCCCTGCGATGATTGCGCCTCGATGACGCCCCCCAAGGCCGATCCGAACCTCGCCCAGCGCCTGCTCGACGGTGACCGTCGCGCGCTCGCGCGCGCGATCTCGCTCGTCGAGGACGATCGCCCGGAGGGTTGGGAGCTCGTGCGCGAGGTCTATCCCCACACCGGCCGGGCGGCGGTGTTCGGCTTCACCGGCCCGCCCGGCGTGGGCAAGTCGACGCTGATCGGGGCTTTGACGAAGGCTCGCCGCGAGGCCGGGCGCACCGTCGGGGTGCTCTCGATCGACCCCTCCTCGCCGTTCACCCACGGCGCGCTGCTCGGCGACCGCATCCGCCTGTCAGAGCACTTCCTCGACCAGGGCGTGTTCATCCGCTCGATGGCCAACCGCGGGGCGCTGGGTGGATTGTCGGAGGCGGCCCTGCAGGCCGCGCTGCTGCTCGACGCCGCCGGACGCGACGACGTGTTCGTGGAGACGGTCGGCGTCGGCCAGGCGGAGATCGACATCATCGACCACGCCGACACGATCGTGCTCGTGCTGATGCCCGGCTCCGGCGACTCGATCCAGGCGCTCAAGGCCGGCGTGATGGAGATCCCCGACGTGATCGTCATCAACAAGGCCGACCACCCGCTCACCGACACGATGGTCCGCGAGATCCGCGGGGTGCTCTCGCTCGCCAACCTCGACCACACCGAGGGAGATGGTGGTCCCGCCCGCCCACGCTGGCGCGTGCCGATCGTCAGGACCGAGGCGAGCAACGGCAAGGGCGTCGCGGAGCTGGTGGAGCGCCTGGAGGAGCACCGCGCCCACATCCTCGCCGCCGGCCAGCTGGCGGAGCGGCGCGGGCGCAACCTGCGCAACGAGGTGCTCGCGATCGCCGCCGCCCGTATGCGCCGGCGCCTGGAGGAGGACCTGCGGGAGGACCCGGACTTCCAACGCCTGCTGTCCGAGGTCGTCGAGCGGCGCCTGGATCCCGCCAGCGCCGCCACGGCACTGTTGGAACGCGCCTCAGAGCCCTGACCAAGCACACGCGCGAACCCAGAGCCAGCGTCGTATGTGGGCGATATGCCCGTGACCAAGTTGTTTTCTTGGTTGTTTTCAGCGCTCGCTGTGCAGCGAGCGGGCAGTGGCCGAGCGCGCCACAGAGCTCTGCTCGGGCAGCGTGCCAATCATCCGATCGCCGACGGTCGAGGTCACCCCGAACCAGTAGCGCTCGTTCTTGTAGTGGTGCAGACGATGGTTGCGCCAGATGGCTTTGAAGTAGCGCCCGCGCGGCTTGTAGGGGGTGTGAATGAGGAAGTGCGTCCACTCATAGCTGGCCAAGATCGCGAAGCTGACCAGCATGCCGGTGGTCGCATATGCCAGGCGCGGACCGCCGAGCACGAGGTGGAGCGGGAACGAGAGTCCCCAGTTCACGAGTGCGATGAGCCCTAGAAACACGAGCACGCCGTAGACGGGCAGCAGCACGCCGCCGAGTACGCCGGGCGACTCGTGGTGGAAGCGGTGCTCGCGTGCGGTCAGCATCTCCACGCGCCGTCCAAAGACCTCAAACGGAGGCGAGTGCAGGAGATAGACATGGATGGCCCACTCGACGAACGGCGTCGCGACCAAGAGGCCGGCTGCCATCACCGCGTCGCGCCAACTCCACGCGCCCTGGGCCAGGCGCAGGCCAAGGGCGACCGCGACGGCGCCGAACAGGTAGGGCGGTGAGGGCTGGCGCAGGAACCTCCGAAAGCAGTCCGCGAGCGTGGCCAACCCGCCGCTGCGCTTCGTCGGCACGGACCCCGGCGGGGCTGTATAGCGATCGTGATCGGGACCGGGATCGGGGAGTGTGTGGAGATCTACCTCGCTCATCGCAGACGATGCTAGTGCCTGGCCGTGAGGACGAATAGAGGGCCGATCCGGGTAAGGTCACGTCACGATGGACTATCTGAAGTGGGTGGACAACAACTGGGCGCTGTTGAGGCGAGTGATGGGCGGCCATACCGCGATCTATCGCGCGACCAACGGGCGGATCGGCCACCGCTTCCCCGGCGCCTCGCCGACGCTCTTGCTCGACCACGTGGGCGCCAAGAGCGCCACCCACCATACGAGCCCGCTCTTCTACGGCGTCGACGGCGAGGACCTGATCCTCGTCGCCTCCAAGGGCGGCTATCCGAAGAACCCGGCCTGGTTCCACAACCTCCTGGCCAACCCCGACACGACCGCGCAGGTCGGCTCGCGACGCCGGCCGGTGCACGCGCATGTGGCCGACGCCGAGGAGCGCGAGCGCCTGTGGCCGTTGATGTTGAAGGTCTACAGTGGCTATGCCGACTACCAGCGGCGCACCGAGCGGGAGATTCCGCTGGTCATCCTCTCTCCGCGCTGATCGATCTGATCTCTTCTCCGCTCGGACTCGTCCAGCCCGTCATGTGACCGGCGACACCTACCTCCATGCGGTCGATGCGCGCAATTGTCGCCCATAACACCCCATTTACGACTGCGCATCTACGCTCCAAGTGCCCTGGCGATCACCATCTGCTGGACCTCATCGGTGCCCTCGCCGATCGTGAGGATCTTCGCGTCGCGGTAGAAGCGGCACACCGGGTACTCCTCGATGAAGCCGTAGCCGCCGTGGATCTGCACCGCCTCCTCCGCGCACCTCACGGCTAGGCGGCCGGTCTTCAGCTTCGCCTGCGCGGCCGTCAGCGTGAAGTTGCGTTTCGCGTCCTTCTCCCGCGCTGCCTTGTAGACCAGCAGTCGCGCCGCTTCGATCTCGGTCGACATGTCCGCGAGCTTGGCCTGGATCGCCTGGAACTTCGAGATCGGCTTGCCAAACGCCCTGCGCTCCTTCGCGTACTTCAACGCTTCGTCGAGCGCGCCCTGAGCCAGCCCCACGCCCATCGCCGCGACGCCGATCCGCCCGATGTCGAGGATGTGCAGGAACTGCTTGAACCCCTGCCCGCGCGGGCCCAGCAGGTTCTCCGCTGGCACCCGACAGTCCGTGAACGTCAGCGGTCTTGTGTCTGAGGCATTCCAGCCCATCTTCCTGTACGGCTCGCCCTGCTCGTACCCGGGCGTCCCGTTGGCGACGATCAGGTTGGAGATCTCTTTGTTGCCGGCTGCGTCCTCGCCTGTGACGGCAGTGATCGCCACATGACCGGAGATGTCCGTCCCGGCGTTCGTGATGAACTGCTTGGCGCCGTCAATCGCCCATTCCTCGCCCTCGAGCACGGCGCGCGTCCTCACGTTGCCGGCGTCGGAGCCGGCCTCGGGCTCGGTCAACCCGAACGCCCCCAGCTTGCGTCCGGCGCACAGGTCGGGCAGCAGCTCGCGCTTCTGCTCCTCTGACCCGAACAGGTACACCGGCTGCGTCCCCAGTGACGTGTGCGCGCACAGCGTGATCGCCACCGAGCTGTCCACCCGCGTGAGCTCCTCCACGGCGAGCGCATAGGCAAGCGTGTCCCCGCCGCCCCCGCCGTACTCCTCGGGGAACGGAATCCCCATCAGGTTCAGCTTTCCCAGCTGCTCGACGATCGCATACGGAAACGCCTTCGTCCGGTCCAGCTCCTCCGCGACCGGCGCCACCTCGCCCTCGGCGAATTCTCTCACCGTGCGCCTGATCAGCTCGTGCTCGGGTGGCAGGTCGAAGTCCATGTCGGGCCCATTCTCACAGACCGGTGCTCTTAGGCCTGGCCCGCACGCTCCGATTGGGATAGGTCCTCAGCCATCCATAGGATGGCTCGCTCATGGCCCGTGCCCGCCTGATCTTCAACATCCTCTTCACGCGCGGGCAGACCCACCGCTACGGTTCCCATCGCTCACAGCTAGCCGACCTACACCTGCCGTCCGGCTCCAGGGCGAGTGGGGGTCCGTATCCCGTGATGATCCTCCTCCACGGCGGTTCCTGGCAGAAGCGCTACGGGCGGGTCGTCATGCGCGGGCTGGTCAGGGATCTCCTCAGGCGCGGCTGGGCGGTGTGGAACATCGAGTACCGCCGCCTCGGCGACGGCGGGGGGTGGCCGATGACGTTCGCTGACGTCGCAGCGGCGATCGATGAGCTCTCAGAGCTGGGCGACGCGCGGCTGGACCTGTCCCGCGTGAACATCCTCGGCCACTCCGCCGGCGGCCATCTCGCCCTGTGGGCGGCCGGCCGAGAGAAACTTCCACCGGACGCGCCGGGCGCTGTCGCCGGCCCGCCGCGCGTGCGCCTGGAGCGTGCCATCTCCCAGGCCGGTGTGTGCGATCTCGCCGGCGGCTATCGCGATTGGGGCGGCGGTGCGCTGAAGGCCCTGATGGGTGGCTCACCCGATGAGCTGCCCGAGCGCTATGCCGCCGCCGACCCGCTGGCCAATGTGCCGCTCGACATCCCCGTGCTGATCGTCCACGGCGTCCTCGACGCGACCGTCTCGATCGAGCTCAGCCGCCGTTACACGCGTGCTGCCGGGGGCTCGGTCGAGCTCGTGGAGATCGACGGCGAGGCGGGCGCCCACCGCGCGCACATCGATTCGCGGGGGGCAGCCTGGGCGGAGGTCGCACGCCGGCTGCACCCAGATGCTCTCGCGCCTTAGTAGTGCTTTGGTAGGTTTTTTGTAGGGGTTTGTGGGGTCGTGGCGAATCCTTTTG
>DAIOGX010000071.1:0-11593 GCA_036744995.1 Solirubrobacteraceae bacterium
TACGAACGTGTGAGTCGTTCGTAGGAGTGCGTCGCGTCAGAGGGGATGCGCCTTGTTGCCTGCGCTGCTTTGCTCCGCGCAATCCCGGCTGCAACCGTCCAGCGCTTCTTTCGCGGTTCAACTTTTGCGACGAGATGCCGAAGAGAAGGGGGAGATGGCACAGCTTTCCCGTCCTTATCAGATCGCCCTGGGCGTTCTCGTCCTATTCGCGGCCGTGTGGTTTATTGCCCTACGGGGATCCTCCACCAACACGAGCGGCTCGGGTTCATCCGCGGGCTCATCCGCGACCGCGACGCCCGCAAGCCCTGCATCCACCGCTGCCGCCGAGGCAAAAGCGGCAGCCGCCCCAACCCCCATCTATCACGGCGCCGCCCCCGGTGTGGAGGGTCTGACACGCGCGATCAACAAAGCACATGGAGCGGTCGCGACATCCCAGCAGAACGCAAAGCAGCTTGAAGAAAAGTCCGCGCAGGCATCCAATGAAAGCGCCGCGGGCGCCTCGACGGCGGGCTCACACCCCACCTCGGCCGCCGCTTCGGTGACCCCGTCAAAGGGCTCGACGGCGGCTTCGCTCGATAAGCCCGCCGTGACGCACAAGGGCGCGAGCGCGCCGAGTGCAAAGTCCGTCAGCGGCGTGCCGAGCATGCAGGCGAGCGTGGAACGTGAGCTGAAGCAGGGCAAGGTCGTGGCGATCCTGTTCTGGAATCCCAAGGGTTCGGTCGACCTGGCGGTCCAACGGGAACTGCGCGCGGTCGGCCACGCGCTCGGCGGGAAGCTCGCGGTCAAAGACGCGGAAGCTCACCAGGTCGGGTCGTTCGGCTCGATCACCCATGCCGTGCAGGTTTACCAGACGCCGACGATCCTGATCGTAAACAAGCACGGTCAGACAACGGCGCTGACTGGCCTCACCGATGTCTTCTCGATCGAGCAGGCGATCGACGAAGTGCGACACGCATAGCCACACCGTACGGTTCCTGTCGCACACGATCTTTCTCTGCATCACTCACGACTCGGAGGCACCCGTGTCGGTCACTGGCCGATCTCCAATCGGTCCACCGTCCCTCGAGGTCCCGACAACTACCTACACTCGACCGGGTGACGACCGCTGACACCCTGGTTCATCATCTAGAAGCACCCCTTGGGCGTGGGCATTGCCCGGAGGACTCGTTCACGGGCGCGGCGGGCGGGGCCGCGTGCGGCGACCTGATCCGGATCTCGCTCGCGATCGATCCGGAGAGCCCGACGGGGACGATCGTGGATGCGGGTTTCGACGCCAGCGGCTGTGGCGCGACCGTCGCGGCCGGCAGCGCCGCGGTGGGTCTGCTGCGTGGCGCTCCTCTCCTGCAGGCGGCGAAGATCGGCGCGGGCGAGATCGCGGACGAGCTGGGCGGGCTGAGCGTCGCAAAGCGCCACGCGGCTGAGCTGGCAGCTGACGCGTTGCATCGCGCTCTGGGTGGCGCCGCACGCGCGCGCGCCCAGCTGGCCAGCGTGCGGGAACGCACGCTGGTAGCGATGAGCGGTGGGGTCGACAGCGCGGTGGCGGCGCTGCTCGTGGCGGAGGGGGACGGCGCGCAGGCGGTGGGGGTGACGCTCGAGCTGTGGTCTGACCCAGAGAACGACGGCGATCTCAGCTGCTGCTCGGCGCAGGCAGTGCGCGGCGCGCGCGAGCTGGCGCACAGTTTGGGGATGCCGCACTTATCGATCGACCTGCGAGCGGAGTTCCGCGCCGGCGTGGTCGACCACTGGCTCTCAGACCACGCCGCCGGTCTGACGCCGAACCCTTGCGTGCGCTGCAACGGCAACGTTCGCCTCGACGCGATGCTCGAGCTCGCCGGGCGGCTGGGGTCAGAGACGCTCGCGACCGGTCACTACGCGCGCGTGGAGGAAAGCGCGGGCGGGTCGCTGCTCAGGACGGCCGTGGACGTGGGCAAGGATCAAAGCTATGTGCTTTCCGCGCTCGCGCCAGAGTCGCTTGCAAGGCTGCGCTTCCCACTCGGAGGGATGCACAAGCCGCGGGTGCGCGAGCTGGCGGAAGCGGCGGGATTGGCCGTGGCTCGCAGGCGCGACTCGCAGGACCTGTGCTTCCTCGCGGGCACGCGTCAGAAGGCGTTTCTCGAGCGTCATGGCGATATGCGCGCGCGGCCCGGGTCGATCGTCGACTTGGAGGGCCGGGTGCTCGGTGAGCACGAAGGTGCGCATGTCTTCACCGTCGGCCAGCGCCACGGCCTGGGAATCGGGGCCCCCGATCCGCTGTACGTGCTTGCCACCGACACGCGCGCGAACACCGTCACGGTGGGTGCGCGCCATGAGCTGCTCGCGCGCGAGATGGCGGTATGCGAGGTGACGCTCCATCGCGACGGAGGCTGCGTGGATGGCGTGCGGGTGCGCTCGCACGGGCGCAGGTTCGCCTGCCGTCTGGCAGAGGACGTGAGCGCGGGACGCCACGCGCACGTGAACGTCGAGCTGGATGAGCCCGCCGAGCGCACGGCTCCCGGTCAGATCGCCTGCCTGTACTCAGGAGACCTCCTCGTCGGCTACGGCACGATCACGGCATAGCGCCCCGAGCGCGGCCTAAGATCATTTGCACGATGATGACCTCGGATGAGATCCGCGAGCGTTACCTGAGCTTCTTCGAGGAACGCGGGCACACCCGTGTCCCGTCGGCCTCGCTCGTGCCCTCCGCGCACGATGCCTCGGCGCTGTTGACCGTCGCGGGGATGCACCCGCTGAAGCCCTACTTCCTCGGTCTCCAGACACCGCCCGCCCCACGCCTGACGAGCTGTCAGAAGGTCTTTCGCACGGTCGACATCGACAACGTCGGCAACACCACTCGGCACCTCACGTTCTTCGAGATGCTCGGCAACTTCTCGTTCGGGGACTACTTCAAGCGCGAGGCCATCGAGTTCGCGTGGGAGCTCTCGCGGGAGGTATTCGGCTTCGCCGGGGACGACATTTGGGTGACGGTGTTCGAAGGCGACGAGGGCCTCGGGCTCGGCGCGGACGAGGAGGCGATCGAGCTCTGGAGCGCCCTCGGCCTGCCGGGCGAGCGGATCGTGCGCTGCCCGCGCTCGGAGAACTTCTGGCAGGGCGGCCCGACCGGCCCGTGCGGGCCGTGCTCGGAGTTGTACCTCGACCTTGGCGTGGAGCACGGCTCGCCGGAGGATCTCCCGGGCGGCGAGAACGAGCGTTTCCTCGAGTACTGGAACCTGGTGTTCATGCAGTACGACCGGCAGCCTGCGCCTGAGGAGCCGGGCTCGGTGCTCAAGCCCTTGCCCGCCAAGAGCATCGACACGGGCCTCGGCCTCAATCGCATGGCCGCGATCCTGCAGCAGAAGCGCTCCGTCTTCGAGACCGACCAGTTCGCGCCGCTGATCGAGCTCGGCGAGGAGCTGTCGGGGCGGAGCTACGGCTCGGCCTTGGACAGCGACCGCGCGCTGCGAGTCCTCGCTGACCACGCGCGTGCGATGACGTTCCTGACGGCTGACGGCGTGGTGCCCTCCAACGAGGACCGCGGGTATGTGCTGCGCCGCGTGATGCGCCGCGCGATCCAGCGGGGCCGCGCGCTGGAGCTCGCGCCGGGGTTCCTCACGCGCTACTCCGAGCGCGTGCGCGAGGTCATGGGCGGCGCCTACCCGGAGCTAGGAGAGCAGACCGAGGTGACCGACATGTGGCTCGCCGCCGAGGAGGAGGGCTTCGGGCGCACGCTCACCCAGGGGATGGAGATGCTCGATGAGCTCAGAGAACAGGCGCTCTCAGCTGGTCGCTCCGCGGTGTCCGCCGCGGACGTCTTCTTCTTGCATGACACGCACGGCTTCCCCTATGAGATGACCCGTGAGCTGCTCGCTGAGGTGGGGCTGTCGATCGACGGCGACTTCGAGGAGTTGATGGATGCGCAGCGCGCGCGCGGGCGCTCGGGCGCCGCCACGGCTACCCTCGGCCTGGAGGGGAGCCTCACTCCTGGGCTGTTCTTCGACGATAAGCCGCCCACGCGCTTCACCGGCTATGAGACCGAGGTGCAGTCGACCACCGTCGTCGCCGTCCGGCCGCTCGACGGGCTCGCCAGCGAGAACGGGGGAGAGGGCACGTCTCCCACGCGCCTGCTCGTCAAGCTGGAGGAGTCGCCGTTCTACGCCGCCGGCGGCGGTCAGATCTCGGACGTCGGAACGATCGAATGCGCGCACGGGGACTGCCGCGCGCGCGTCGAGGACGTCCTGATTGTCGGTGAGGATCGGATACCCGAGGTGATCGTGGAGGCGGGAACGCTCGACGTCGGCGAGCAGGTGCTCGCGCGCGTCGACCACTTGAGGAGGCACAAGACCGAGTGCAACCACACGGCCACGCACCTGCTGCAGGCCGCGTTGCGCGAGCGCGTGGGCAGCCACGTGCGCCAGGCCGGCTCATACGTCGGCCCGGACAAGCTGCGCTTCGACTTCAGCCACGGTCAGGCGCTGAGCGAAGAGGAGCTGCGCGACGTCGAGGACCGCGTCAACGCGTGGATCGCCCGCAACGATCCCGTGCGTCCGATCACGACCACTCTCGCGGAGGCCAAGCGTCTCGGCGCGATGGCGCTGTTTGGCGAGAAGTACGGCGATGTCGTGCGCATGGTCGAGGTCGGCGATGGGGGAGGCGGGGGGGGAAATCCATACTCGCGCGAGCTGTGCGGCGGAACCCACGTGCGCTCCACGGCCGAGATCGGACCTTTCCTGATCCTCAGTGAGACCTCCAGCTCCGCGAACGTGAGACGGATCGAAGCGGTGACTGGGCCGGTGGCGGTGGCACTGCTGCGCGCGCGCGCGCGCGAGCTGAAGGCGGTCGCCGAGACCTTGCGCACCCGTCCCGAAGACGCGCCGGAGGCCGTGCGGACGCTCGCTTCAGAGCGTAGGAGGCTGGAGAAGGCGCTCCAAGATGGCGCCGATCTAGCGGACAACGCCGGTGGCGTTGACACGCAAGCGCTGACCGCGCAAGCTGAGGAGATCGCGGGCGCGCGCGTGCTCCTCGCGACGGTCGAGGTCGCGGACGCAAAGGCCCTGCTGGAGGTCGTTGATCGGTTGAAGGGTCAGCTCGGAGACGCTGCGATCCTGCTGGGCGCAGCCGCGGATGGGAAAGTGCATCTGGTGGCCAGCGTCGCCCCCGCGCTGGTCCAGCGGGGTGTCAAAGCCGGCGCTGTGGTGAGGGCGGCGGCCGAGGTCGTCGGCGGCGGGGGAGGAGGACGCGACACGATGGCGCAGGCTGGCGGACGCGACCCGGAGAAGCTCGAGGAGGCGATCGCCACAGCGCGCGCGGCGATCGAGTCGGCGCTCACGGGCTGATGCGCGTGCTGGGCCTCGACTACGGGAGTGCGCGCTGCGGCTGTGCGGTGAGCGACCCCACTGGCACGATCGTCACGCCGATCGAGCCCGTGCTGCGCCCCGACACTCGACGCGGGCTCAGCGCGCTTCACGGGCTCGTAAGCGAGCGCGACGTGGAACGGGTGGTCGTCGGGCTGCCACTCTCGTTGCGAGGCGAGGACACGGATCAGACGCGTGCGACGCGCGCGTTCGCGCGTAAGCTGGCGCTGCGTCTGGGTGAGGAGGTGCCGCTCGAGATGCACGATGAGCGCTTCACCACGCGTATCGCTCAGCGCATGGAGGGGGCGGGGGGGGCTGCCATCGCGAGCGAGGACTCACGCGCCGCCGCCCACCTGCTGGAGAGCTGGTTGACGGCCCGATCGCGTTAGGGTGCCCACCTTGCCTCGATCAGAGCCATCGCGCGAACGCACAACCGAGGAACGAGAACACGACCGGGAGGAGCGCGAACGCCGTCGTGCCGCGCGGGCGAGCGAGAGGACGCAGGATCCTCCCGCCATTGAGCGGCCAACCACGCCGCCTATCCCCTCGACGGCGCTCACTGATGAGGGGCACTTAGATCATGAGCCGACGAAACGGGGCTCCGTCGAAGAGGGACCGCCAGGGCTCGGAACGGCCCATGCTCCGCCCTCCGTTGAGGAGCCAGTCGAGATTGCGCCTGCCGTTGGGGAGCCAGTGATCGATCCGGTGCCGTCGGTCACGCCCGCGCCGTTGAGCTCAACTCCGCTACGAGGCGGCCGCGACCCGCTGCTGGACCGCCGCGCAAGTCCTCAGCGCGCACACCGCGCGACGGCTCGAGGAGGACACGAGCGCAGCGGGGGCCGACTGACCCGTGCGCGCGTGGGCGCGCTGCTCCTCCTGGCGGTTGCGGTCGCCCTGGTGTGGTTCCTGCTGTCGCTGTTTCAGCCGTTTGCCGGTGCCGGTCACGGCAGGGTGATCGTCGATATTCCCAAAGGATCGAGCTCGAGCTCGATCGGCTCGATTCTCGCTCGCGACGGCGTGGTGTCATCGGGCTTCTTCTTCGAGTTGCGCGCGTTGCTGGACGGCAAGCGGGGCGAGCTTCACTCCGGCCGCTTTCAGCTCAGGCGCGACATGAGCTACTCGGCCGCGATCGAAGCGTTGAGTAAGCCGCCGCCTGAGGCGATCGTCGTCAAGGTCGTCATCCCCGAGGGGTATACCCGTCTGCAGATTGCGGCACTCGCCCGCGAAGACGACCTGACAGGCGGCTACCTGGCCGCCTCTGAACGCTCGTCCCTACTGGACCCGACGCGCTACGGAGCACCGCGTGATACCCCGAACCTCGAGGGCTTTCTCTTTCCCGCCACCTACGAGCTCCGCGCGGGCATTCCCGCCAGCCAGCTCGTGGCGCAGCAGCTCGTTGCCTTCCGGCAGCGGTTCGGGGCGACCGAGATCCGGCGCGCGCGCGAGCTGCACATAACCCCGTACCAGCTCTTGACCGTCGCTTCGATGGTCGAGCGTGAGGCGCAGACCGAGCACGACAGGCCACTGATCGCGGCGGTCATCTACAACCGCCTGAGCGCCGGGATGCCGTTGGGGATCGACGCCACGATCTACTACGCGGTCGAGCTCGAGAAGCAGATCCCGGTCTACGCGCACGAACTGACCGAAGCGCAGCTGCACATCGACTCGCCCTACAACACGCGCTCACACATTGGCCTGCCGCCCACGCCGATCGCAAACCCCGGCATGGCCTCGATCGAAGCCGCAGCCCATCCCGCGCACGTCCCATACCTCTACTACGTGGCGGGGGCCGATGGTTGCGGCGAGCAGGTGTTCTCCACCACCTACGCCCGGTTCGAGACCAACGTTGCGGCCTACCAGGCGGCGGTCAAGCGCAACGGCGGCAAGCCGCCGGGTTGCACGAGGAAATGATGCCTCGCCTGGGCGTGCTCGGCTGGCCGGTTGCCCACAGTCGCTCGCCCGCGATCCACAATGCCGCGCTCGCCGCGCTGGGCATGCATGACTGGCGCTACCAGCTGTTGCCCGTGCCGCCCGAGCTGTTCGCCGAGACGACTCGTTCCCTGGGGCAGACGGGCTTTGTTGGGGCTAATGTGACGATCCCGCACAAGCAAGAAGCGCTCGTGCTGGCTGACGAGGCGAGCGAGGCCGCGAACGCGATCGGCGCGGCGAACACGCTCACGTTCACCTCCGATGGAACGATCGCGGCGGAGAACACTGACGCCCCAGGGTTGATCGCGGCGCTCGACTCCTCCCCACGGGGCATGACCTCACTCGTGCTGGGCGCCGGCGGCAGCGCGCGCGCGGCCGTATGGGCGCTGTGCCAGGCGGGCGCGCGCGAGGTGTCGATCTGGAACCGCAGTCCCGAGCGCGCTGAGGCGCTGGCGGACGAGCTCGGCGTGCGCGCGGTCGCACGGACGGAGTCCGCCGACCTGCTCGTCAACTGCACCTCGGTCGGACTTGAGCGGCCCCTTAGTCAGGTAGAACGGTCGGCCAGTGAGCCTGAGGAGCTCAACCAACTGGGGCTGACGTTCGATCAGGTCGGTAACTACTCGTATGTCGTCGACATGGTCTATCGCCTCGGTTCCACCCAGCTGCTCATCGCCGCGCGAGAGCACGGTGCCCGTACGCTCGACGGCCTCGAGATCCTGCTCGCGCAGGGAGCTCTCAGCTTCGAGCTGTGGACCGGCCGCGAGGCGCCGCTGGAGGTCATGCGCGCGGCCGCTCGTGGCGGCGAGCGCGATCTCGCGTAGGGGCTCCGACGCGAACCGACGCACGCGCGGCGCGAGCGGACGCGCGCACGATACGAGCGGGCGCGCGCAATGAGCGACGCTCCCCCGCGGACCGGTCCAGACCTGCACTCGATCTTCGGCATGGATGTCGACCCGGAGATGGAGGTCGATCTAACCGATGAGACAGATGCGATTCTTGATGTGGATGGCGCTCCAGAGGTGGAGATTGACGCAATGGTCGAGATAGACCAGGACGTCGAGCGCGAACAGACCATCCGAGTCGATCCGGACACTGGGCTCGATCGTGTCGCCGGCGTCGATCGCGACGAGGCCCGAACCGTCGAGACGCCCGACAGCGAGCAGTGGACCGGCATCTCCAGACCGTCCCGTCGTGGCTCCTCGTCGCGCTTCCTCACCGATGTCATCGTCGACATGGGCCTTGTCTCGCGCGCGCAGGTGGAGGCGGCGCTCGAGACGTCCCGCAGCTCGGGGATCACGCCCGAGCGCGTCCTGACTGACAGCGGAGCGCTCAACCATGACGGGCTGGCGCGCGCGCTTGCCGAGCGCTACGGACTCGACCATCTCGACCTCGGTGTCTTCTCCGTGGACATGGGCGCCGCCAACCTCGTCACCACCGCCGCCGCCAAGCGCTACCAGGCGGTGCCGGTGGCGTTTGCCGACAAGCGCACGCTGCTGGTGGCGATGGCAGACCCGTCGAACGTGTTGGCGGTCGACGACATCGCGATCATGACCGGCTATGAGGTGCGCGTCGCGGTCGCTCCGCCAGAGGATATCGCCACGCTGATCTCGCGTCTGGACAGGCTCGAGGATGTCGTCGGTGAGTCCGATCATGGTCATCTCGACGAGTTGGAGCAGGGCGGCGCGGAAGTCGTTGACCTGCACGAGAACGCCGAAGACGCACCGGTTATCAAGCTCGTCAATCAGATCGTCGCGCAGGCGGTCGAGCAGGGCGCCTCCGACTTGCACCTGGCGCCCGACGGGCGTGAGCTGCGTGTGCGCTTCCGTGTCGACGGCGTGCTTCACGACGTCACCACCGTCCCGCGGCGGATGGCCGCTGGTGTGGTCTCGCGTGTGAAGATCATGGCCGAGCTGAACATCGCCGAGCGGCGCCTACCCCAGGACGGCCGCGTGGGTCTCTCCGTCGACGGGCGCCACGTCGACTTGCGCGTCGTCACGCTGCCGAGCGTCCATGGCGAGGCGGTCGTGATGCGCATCCTGGACAAGGACTCGGTCGTAATGAAGCTCGACAAGCTGGGCATGGACGAATCCGATCGCGAGCGCTTCGAACGCGCTTGCCTCGAGACCCATGGCGCGGTGCTCGTCACGGGGCCGACCGGCTCGGGGAAGTCGACGACGCTGTACGCGGCGCTGCAGACGCTGAACACCCCCGAGAAGAACATCATCACCGTGGAGGACCCAGTCGAGTACGAAATCGAGGGTCTCACTCAGCTGCAGGTCTCCGCGAAGGTCGGCCTCACTTTCGCGGCCGGGCTGCGCTCGATGGTGCGCGCCGATCCCGATGTGATCATGGTCGGCGAGATCCGCGACCGCGAGACGGCGCAGATCGCCGTCGAGTCGGCGCTCACCGGGCACCTGGTGCTCTCCACGCTGCACACCAACGACGCGCCCTCCGCGATCACTCGTTTGGTCGAGATGGGTATCGAGCCGTTCCTCGTCGCCTCGTCGCTCGACTGTGTGGTCGCCCAGCGGCTCGCGCGAATGCTGTGCGCGAACTGCAAGCGACGCACGATCGTCCCCGCCGCGGTGCTGCGCGAGAACGGCTACAAGGCGCTGGTCGACCTCGAGGCTTATGAGCCCACCGGTTGCCGGCGCTGTGGCGGCAGCGGCTACCGGGGCCGTCTCGGTTTGTATGAGGTGATGAGCGTCTCCCCAGAGATCCAGACGATGACCCTGGAACGCCGCCCCGCCGAGGCGATCCGCGACGTGGCGGTCCACGAGGGCATGCGCCGCCTGCGCGACGATGGCCTCGAGAAGGTCAAGCAGGGCCGTACCTCGATCGCGGAGATCGCCCGGGTCATCGGGAGTAGTTGATCCGCCCCAGAACCTGTTTCAAGAAGATCGGCGCGTCCGGATGCGGGTGGGTGGGCCTTAATCACGGCGCTGGACCGATCGAAGATCGATGGGATCTTCGATCGTCGCCACGTGATGGCTCGCGTATGCCACCAGCATGCGCTTCGCCGGGTGGGCGGGCATCCGATCCCCAGCTTGGTCCATGCACGCCCCGACCACACCGCCTATCTTGAAACAGGTTCTCCGTCCGGTCGGCGTCTTGATGGAGACGTGCGCCATCGATGGCGCACGTGACCGCGGCTGCGCCGCTTCTGAGGCGGCTGCGCCGGAGCGCGCGCCTGGCGACCACCGCTCGTATCTTCGTCCAGCCCCCGCTCCGCATGGATGCCGGGGCTAATGGCCTTGCGCCAATCTGTCGATGGGCGGGCATGGACATCGATTTCGCAGAGCTGCTCATGGAGGTCGTCTCGCGCCGGGCCTCGGATCTGCACCTGAGCTCAGGCGCGCACCCGACCGTGCGCGTGCGCGGGCGTCTCACGCCGCTCGAGGAATACCCGAAGCTGTCCTCGACCGACACGCGCGAGATCGTCTACTCGATCCTCACCGGCGATCAGCGCCAGCGCCTTGAGACGAACTGGCAGCTGGACTTCGCCTACTCGATCCCCGGCCACGCGCGCTTCCGTGTCAACGCCTACTACCAGCGCGGCGCGATCGGCGCTGCCTTCCGCCTGATCCCGTATGGCCTGACCTCGATCGACGAGCTCGGACTGCCCCCGACCGTGCACGAGTTCACACGTCGCCCACGCGGTTTCGTGCTCGTCACCGGTCCGACCGGTTCGGGCAAGTCCACGTCGCTGGCGGCGATGATCGACGAGATCAACCGCACCCGCGAGGAGCACATCATGACGATCGAGGACCCGATCGAGTTCCTGCACGCGCACAAGAAGTGCCTTGTCAACCAGCGCGAGCTGGGCTCCGACGCGCAGAGCTTCGGCGACGCGCTGAAGGCCGCCCTGCGTCAGGACCCCGACGTGATCCTCGTCGGCGAGATGCGCGACCTGGAGACGATCTCAACGGCCTTGACCGCCGCGGAGACCGGCCACCTCGTGTTCGCCACGCTGCACACCCAGGACACGGCCCAGACGATCGACCGTATCATCGACGTGTTCCCCGCCCACCAGCAGGGGCAGGTGCGCGTGCAGCTGTCGGTCGCTCTGCAGGGGATCATGACCCAGCAGCTGCTGCCGACCGCCGACGGCTCCGGCCGCGTGGTCGCGACCGAGGTGCTCGTGCCCAACCCGGCGGTGCGCAACCTGATCCGCGAGGGCAAGACGCACCAGATCTACTCTGTCCTGCAGACCAGCTCGGCGTCGGGCATGCAGACGATGGACGCCTCGCTCGCCGGGCTCGTGCGTCAGGGCACGATCACACAGAAGCTCGCCGAAGCCCGCTCCGCCACTCCCGAGGAGCTCAGGCGCCTCTTGG
>DAIOGX010000072.1:0-10726 GCA_036744995.1 Solirubrobacteraceae bacterium
GGGTGGAGGAGATCTCGCGCGAGGAGAACCTCAAGCACACCGCCGTCTTTCGCCTGGCGCTCGGACGCACCGTGCCGAGCCTGCAGGCCAGCTGGGTGAAGATGGGGCTCGACGCCGCGACCGAGTCGCTGCGCTGGGGCGTCAACGACCTCGGCGGCACGCTGATGGAGGAGTCGATCAGCCGCCTCGCCGGCAGCTACCACGGCACCCGCCTGGAGCCCGAGCAGCTCGTGGGCGCCGCGCACGAGGCCGGGCGCCCGGCGGCGGAGCGCACGACGCTGTACGAGATCAGGCGCCGCCACGAGCTGCCGGTCCTCGCCTGAGGCGCTGCACCGGTGCGTCCGAAATGCTCTTGACTGCGGCGGCGATCGCCGCCGGATGTGTGTAAGGCGCCATGTGTCCACCGCTCACCATCACCAGACGAGCCTTGGGCAGCACGGCCGCGAGACGGCGACCATAAATCGGCTCGACGAATTTGTCGGCGTCGCCCTGGATGACGACACTCGGGAGCTTGATCGTGCCGAGACCTCGATCGACTTGGGTGATCGCGCTGTCGGCAGCCAGGTACTCCCCCGCCAGTGCATCGAGATTACCGCGCGTCATGCTGATTGCGAGCACGTGCTGACGTTGGGCCGCGTCGACGGGTTGGGGGTGAAACGCTTCGCTGTCGGCCAGTTCCACGGATACCTTGCGCAACAGTTGCGAGAAGGTCACGTCGGCGATCTGCCAGATGACCGGCAGCTCAAGGACATGGATGACGTGAGCCTGAAACCGCGCGAAGTCGTCTGGGTGCTGGCCGGCGGCGGCCGCGTCGACGAGCACCAGTCCGCGTACCTCGCTTGGGTAGCGCTCGGCAAACCCGAGCGCGATCGTCCCGCCGTAGGAGTGGCCGACGAGAATCGGCCGCAAGACATGGAGCTTGTGCAGCAGCGCGTCGATCGTTTCCAGTTGCCGTTTGAAGGAAACATAACCGCCGGTCGAGTAGCCGAAGCCGGGCCGGTCGATCGCGATCGTGCGATGGCCGGCGAGCAGCGGTGTGACGTCTTCCCAGTCCTCGGCCGTCCCTGGCAGGCCGTGTATGAGCAAGACCGGTGTGCCGCTCCCGGGGTGTTCTATGTAGTGGATTCGCAGCTTGCCGACCTGAACGAACGAGCCGGCCGGCTTGGGCTCCGCCGGCAGACGGCCGTAGGTCCAATTGAGCGCGATGACGGCCGTGCAGAGCGCGACCAGCGTGACCAGCAGGATCCTCCTGATCGGGTGAGCTCGGAGCACGAGCTAAAGCTATCGAGCCCCGCGGTCGCGGCTCAGCCGCTTCAGAGCGGGTTGTGGGTTGGTCAGACCCGCGCCTGGCTATCTGAATAAATCCTCCTCCAATGGTCGCAGTAGCGCCACCGCGCCGGGGCCGTCCTCGGCGGTGACGAAGCGCGCGAGGCCGTCGATCAGCACGACGGGCTCGCGCGAGTCCTTGCTACGGGCGAGGTCGGCGGTGGCGGCCGCGGCGTCGGCGACGGCGATCCAGGTGGCGCGCAGCTCCAGGCCGACGGAGTCGGTGCGCCCGCGCCAGTCCTCGAGCGGCGTCATCCCGGCGCAGCCGAGCGCGACGTCGCACTGCCCGTGGCGCCAGGCGCGGCCGAAGCTGTCGGTGATCAGCACCGCGGGGTGGGCCCCGGTCAGCTCGCGCAAGCGATTGCGCAGAGCTCGGGCGGAGGCGTCGGGGTCACGGGGGAGCACGATCAGCGTCTCGGTCTCGCCCGCCTCGGTATCGCCTGCCCCGGTCGCGCCTGTCCCGGTCCCGTTCGCCCTGCTCGTGTTGGAGGCGTCGACCCCGGCGTTCGCGCAGACGAAGCCGTGGTGGGTGCGGCTGATCAGCACGCCGCTCGCGGTGCGGAGGATCTCCGCGGACTGGTCGAGCACGACCCGCACCATGCGCGCATCCTTGCCCTGCTCCGCGGCCAGCTCTCGAGCTCGCTCCCCGGGCGTCACATCGGCGAGGACGACGATGGCGCCCTCGGCCTTGGAGATGACCTTGTGCGCGATCACCACGATCTGCCCGTCGTGCAGGGGGCGCACGGGTCGCTCGCGCTCCTCGTCCAGCGCGTTCACGATCAGCATCGCGAGGTCGTCACCGGCGCGCACCTCGGGCAGGTGGCTGAGGGCGCGCGCGGAGAGGCTCGCCACTGCTCCGTCTCAGGCGGGGGTCGTGATGGCGGGTCGTTCCCTGGCTGCGGTCCGGTCGAGCACCGCGCGGGTGCGGGAGGCTCCGAGGCGCTCCGCGGAGAGTCGCGTACGCAGCGCGGCGAGGTCCTCGCCGGTGTCGATGTCCAGCAGCAGCGACGCCGGCCGCTCGATGCGCCAGGAGACCTCAGCGGCAATCGCAAGTGTGCGGTGACGCTCACAGCTGCCAAGCCCAAAGCTGGGACGGATCGCGCCAGGAGGCGCGAGCAGCAGGCCGTTGGTCCCGGTTCCGTGCCGGTCGGGAACGATCACGACTTCGGGCTCGTCGCTTGCCGGTGAGCTCAGCAGCGCCGCGAGCTCATCGGGATCGAGTGTTGGACAGTCACCGGGGACGCACAGTGCACGCTCCATTCCCTCGATGAGGGCACGCTCGATGCCGAGGTTCACGGCGGCGCTTTGGCCGTCTTGCGCGGTGTCGTCGATCACGATTGCTCCCTGCGCGCGTGCTGTATCGGTCACCGACGGCTCGCCGGTGACGACGATCGTGCGCTCGATCGAAGCGGTCTCAGCCAGCGCGGCGAGCACATCGTCGACCATCGCTCGTGCCATCTCCAGCCGCAGCGGATCAGCGACGCTCGCGCCCAGGCGCTGCTTGGCTTGGGCGAAGTGCTTGACGGGTAGGATCGCCGCGGTGCGCATCGCAAGAGCGTATCCAGCCGTCCGCATTGCCTCGAAGTCTCCGGCGCTCGGGAGCGGCATGGCCCGCCAGGCCCGCTGGTTTACCAGCCGAGCAGCATCAACCCCAGAGTCACCCCGGGGCCGATCGTCACCATCAGTCCGCGCTCGCCCGGCTGGGGCTCGCAGCGCGCGATCGTGTCCTTGAGCACATACAGGATCGAGGGGGTGCCCACATTGCCGTGCTCGGCCAGTGCGCTCCAGCTCGTGGCGAGGTCGTCCTCCGAGAGCCCGAGCGCACTCTGCACGTTCTCGACGATGCGCCTGCCGCCGGGATGGGCCATCCAGTGATCGATGTCCGAGCGCTCGAGTTGATTGCGGCGCAGGAATCCGGCGACGAGCGCCGGCAGGGCCGCCCCGCCGATGTCCGGCAGGTCCCGGGCGAGGTGCAGGTAGCTGTCTTCGGCGGCGAGGTCCAGGCGGACGGCGTCGAGCGTGCCCGCGACCTGATGGACCTGCGAGTCGAGGATGACCGGGCCGTCCGCGTCGGGGTCGCCGGAGAGCACGGCCGCGGCGCAGCCGTCGCCGAACAGCGCCGAGCCCACCGTCTTGGCCCTCGGGTCATCGGGTGTGGCAGGCGTGAGGATGCCGCTCATGCTCTCGGCCGCCACGACCAGCGCCTGCTTGCCCGGCTGCTCGTGCATCGTCTGGATCGCCAGGCGCATGAGCGGCACGCCGCTCGCGCAGCCCACTCCGTTGATGTGGTACTTGTCGGTTGCCGGATGCATCCCGTAGTGGTCGACCATGCGATGGGCGAGCGTGGGGCAGCCGAGCGAGTACAGGCTCGAGCTGACGACCGTGCCGATCTGGAGTGGGTCGAGCTCGAGCGCGTCGACAGCATGGATCGAGTGGCGCAGCAGGTCCCGCTCGATCTGCTGGGCACGTCCCTGCAACGTTTTTCCCAGGAAGCCCTCGCTGAGGTCCAAGTGGCGGCGCTTGACGCCGCTGCGGGCAAAGATTCGCTCGGCGAACTCGTCGCCCTTCAGCCCCAGGCGCTCGAGCACCTGCTCCTGCGTGAGGACCTCCGCGGCGTGGGAGACCGCGATCGCGGCGATGCGCGTGCCTGCGCGGCGGACGTCCCGGCGTGTGGCCGGCAGCGGATCGACGAGAAGCGATCCTCCGGTGCTGCGATTCGCGCCGTTGTACACAGTCGAGACTCCTTGTCTGCCGGCGGACGTACTGTGAAACCGGTCAGCACCGTCCAAAGTTGTAGTTCCGACGATATGCACAAACTGGACACTAATCTGGTGCCAAGACGGCGTTCTTACTGACTTCTTCGCGTGCCCGCAGCTCGATTGGCCCGCAAATAACGGTCTCGGCAGCGCGAGCACAGTAGGTTACGCGCATTACCGGCGTCTTGGGAGAGATCGCAGATGAGCATTGAGTTGATAGGGGCGGGCCTGCCGCGGACCGGCACGCTGACGCAGAAGGTGGCGCTGGAGCAGCTCGGCCTCGGGTCTTGCTACCACTGGGTCGACGTGCTGGCCGACCTGGACGGCCAGGTCCCGCTGTGGAACCGCGCACTGGACGGGGAGGCCGTTTGGGAGGAGGTGTTTGCCGGGCGCGGAGCCAGCGCGGACTGGCCCGGGGGCTACTTCTATCGCGAGCTGATGGACTTCTACCCGGACGCGAAGGTCCTGCTGAGCGTGCGCGAGCCCGAGTCGTGGGAGCGCAGCTTCCGCAGCACGATCGTGGACATGTGCTACGGCGAGTCGCTGATTCGCCTGCTCTCGAGCGCTCGCCGCGAGGTGGACCCGCGCTGGCGGCGCTACCTGGCGTTGGTGGACCGCATGTTCTGGGGCGAGCAGGGCACGTTCGCCGCCGGCCACTCCCCGGCGGAGCTGATCGAGCAGGCAAACGCCCACAACGAGGCGGTCAAGCGGACCGTGCCGCCGGAGCGGCTGCTCGTCTGGGAGGTCACCGACGGCTGGGAGCCGCTGTGCGAGTTCCTCGAGGTCGATGTCCCCGCCGAGCCGCTCCCGCACGTCAACGACCGCGACACGTTCCTCGAGCGCGTCACCAACGGCGCGCTCGACGCGCTGCAGATGTGGCGCGAGAGCAAGCCGTCGGCGCTGGCCGGCTCGTAGGAAGGCACAGACCGCCGCTCCGCGAGCGCCGGTGTGAAGTCGAGCCGGCGCTTACCCCGCGATGGCCCGCGCGAAGCCGAGCACCCGCTCGGCCAGGAGCTTGCGAGCGGCGCCGTCATCCATCCGCGTGTCGATCTGCAGGGTCGGCAGGCGCGCGACGTTTTCATCGGAGATGATCCCGTCCAGCAGCTCCCCGTAGAAGTCGGCCACCCCGTCGGCGCTGCACTCGAGCGCGGCGAACGCCATGAACGCGGCCGTTGGGCCCTTCAGGACCTCGCCACCGACGATTGGGCTGACGGCGATCACAGGCGCGGACGCGGCGATCAGCGCCTCGCGGACGCCCGGGACGGCGAGGATCGGGGCGATCGAGGCGAGCGGGTTGGAGGGGCCGATCACGATCGCATCGGCACGCTCGAGCGCCGCGATCACCGCGGCGCTCGGCCGCGCCTGCTCAGCGCCACGGAACTCCAAGCCCTCGACGATGCCCTCGGCGCGCTGGCGGATCATGAACTCCTGGAACGAGCGCCAGCCGGTGGTTGTGCGCACCCATGTGCGTACAGGGTCATCGCTCATCGGCAGCACGCGCGCGCGCACGCCGAGCGCCTCGTTCAGCCGTGCCAGCGCCGCGGTCGGGTGCAGGCCGTCCTCGGCCGACAGGCGCGCGCGCTCCAGACACCAGGCCAGGTCGCGGTCGCCGAGGTTGAACCACACCTCCCGGCCGAGCTCCCTGAGCGCGTCCATCACCGCGAACGTGTCGCCACGCAGTCCCCAACCGCGTGCATCGATCAGGTCGGCCAGCCAGAAGGAGACGAGGTCCGGATCGGGCGAGACGTGGGCGCCGTAGATCTCGATGTCATCGCCGGTGTTCGCGATCACCGTCAGCCGCTCGGGGTCGACGACGTCCGCCATGCCCCGCGCGAGCTTGGCGCCGCCGGTGCCTCCGGCGAGGATCACAATGTCCCCGTCCATCGCTGCGGCGTCTCCAGACATCACTCCCAGAGTATGTCCGGCAGGCCCGCGAGGCGGATACCGGCGTGCGCCTTGTAGCGAGCGTTGACCGCGATCAACATCGCGGTGAGCGACTCGGTGATGCGCGCCATCTCCAGCTTGCCGCAGTCCACGCAGCGCAGGCCCGCGATCCGCTCGATCAGGAGGGCCGCCGCGCGCTTGTCCTCGCGGGAGTCGCCGCACAGGAGCACGTCTTGGTCGAGGGGGTGGTCGGGGTCGCTGAGCGAGGCGGCGCTGACCGTGTGCAGCGCGGAGACGACGCGCACCCCGTCCGGTGCCATCTCCAATGCCTGCTGGGCGGCGGAGCCCTGCCAGACACCGAGCATGCGCGTCGCCTTACCGCTGACCGCCGCCGCAAGGGGCACGGTCGCGTCGATCAGCAGCTGACCGGGCTCCAGGGCGTCCTTCAGGTTGGCGAGCGTCTCGGATTGGTTGCGGAACGGCACGCTCAGGATCACCGTGTCCGCCGCGCGCACGGCGCCCGCGTTGTCGTGCGCGGCGAAGGAGCCGCCCGGCACGATGGCCTGCGCGCGCTCGGCGGTTTCCTGGGCACGTGCGGCGTCGCGCGAGCCGATCGCGATCGGCACCCCGGCGCCGGCGAGACGCACCGCGAGACCGAACCCCAGCGCGCCCGAGGCTCCGACGATGGCGATCGGGTCGTCGGCCGGGGATGACATGGCGGCGAGTATAGGCTTCAGGGGATGACGCCGAAGACCGTGAGGATCAGGGAGGTCGGCCCGCGCGACGGCTTTCAGAACGAGCCCGAGACGATCCCGACCGAGCGGAAGGTCGAGCTGATCGAGGCGCTTGCACGCACGGGCGTAAAGAGTTTGGAGGTCACGAGCTTCGTGCGCCCCGATGTGATCCCGCAGCTCGCCGACGCCGCCGAGGCGCTCGGGGGGATCGACGTGCCAGAAGATGTGGCGCTCAGCGTGCTCGTGCCGAACGAGCGCGGCCTGGATAATGCGCTCGCGTTGCTGGAGAAGTCGCGGTCGAGCGGTCGCAGGCAGGCGTTTGACGAGATCAACGTGTTCATGTCCGCTTCGGAGACGCACAACAGCAAGAACGTCAACCGCTCGATCGCTGAGTCGTTGGCGGGCCTCGAGGTGGTGCTTGGGCGCGCGCGCGAGGCGGGCCTACGCTGTGAGGGCGTGATCTCGACCTCGTTCGGTTGCCCCTATGAGGGTCGCGTGTCGCCCGAGCGCGTGATGGAGATCGCCCGGCGCCTGCATGAGGCCGGCGCGCAGGAGATCGGCTTCGGCGACACGACCGGGATGGCCAACCCGCGCCAGGTCGGCGAGCTGTTCACGCTGTGGCGCGACGAGCTGCCGGACGCGCAGCTGACCGCGCACTTCCACAACACCCGCGGTCAGGGGCTCGCGAACGTGCTCGCGGCGCTCGAGGCGGGGATCGACAGCTTCGAGTCGAGCTTCGGCGAGCTCGGCGGCTGCCCCGTGCCTCCCGGCGCGACCGGGAACATCGCGACCGAGGATCTCGTCTCGATGCTGGAGGAGATGGGAATCGACACCGGCATCGATCTGGAGGCGCTGCTCGCGTGCGCGCGGCGTGTGCAGGAGATCCTCGGCCGGCCGCTGGGCAGCCACACGCTTGTGGCGGGCCCCGTGGACTGGCGCCCCGAGATTGCTGACCCTGACAAGGTTTGAGTACAGGTTCAAACCTGTACTGCCGGGTGTCTTACCCGATTCTCCTCGCGAGTCTGCCCAAATGCATCGTCCGTCACTCGGGAGACGCCTACCGCCAATCGCTTCGCCAGTCTTGGCACGTCGTCGCGAGCATGAACCGCGCGTAGGATCAAGCCCTCGGCACTTGGCGCTCCGAAGGCCGACGGTCCGATCAGCGCATCCACTGCCGCGAGATCGATGTGGTCAAACTCGCCCAAGACGGGCGGAGTTGCCAAGCCCGCGTTATGCAAGCGCTCGTCGCGGTCGCGGACCGAGATCCAACCCGTCTTTGGGTCGAACAAGTCGAACCCCACGAACAGGTCTGGGAGCGAGTCGTAACCCACGCTATGGCGGGTGAGCAGCCACTCGCCATAGAGGATGCGACCGTCGGCGAGCAGGCGGTGCAGCGCGTCGGAGCGTTCAGCCGCCCACGCGCGTGCGCGACCGAGGTGGTTGCCGCGATCAATCGTCCCAGGGCCCCCGCGCGATGCAACTTCGATCTGGCGGTTATCGCCGATGGCGAGACTGATGTTCGCGCCGTCGAGCTTCTCTTCGATGTGGACCCCGCCCTCCAGGAGTCGTTCGCATGTCTCGCGGGACAGTACGAGGTCGTCTCGTGTCGCTCCCAGACCCGGAGCTAGGTGTGGAACGCGTGGATAGGTGACGCTTTTCATGCTCGTTAGCTTTACGCATGGTCGGCTCCGAGAGCTCCTATATGCTGCTGCGCATGCGCAATGCGTTTCGCTGGTTGACCTCAATTCTGTTTATGGCGGTCGTCGTGCAGGTCGGGCTCGCGGGGTACGGTGCGTTCGATGTGATCCATAAAGCGGAACAGGCGTCGGTCTCGGTTCCGAAGAAAACGATCGAAGACGCCTTCAACGCGCATGGTGCGCTCGGTCCGGTCATTGTTCTCCTCATGCTGGTGCTGTTGATCGTCTCGTTGGCCGGACGTCTCGGCGAAAGCCACCTCAAGTGGTCGGGCGGGATCCTTCTACTCGGCATCTTGCAGTTCGTCCTCGGCGTCGTCGCAACGTCGGCCCCGTGGGTGGGCTTCCTCCACGGCGTGAATGCACTTGTGATCTACGCTGCCGTCGCGCTGCTCGCGCACAGGACGTGGACGGAGGGCCGTCCGGCGACAGAGGCCCCGACCGCCGCCGTCTGAGGCGGCTAGCTAACCGGCCGCGACCGTCTCGGTTTCGGCGGCGGCTCCCTCGGCCTCGGCGGCTCCCTCGGCCTCACGCGCGCTCTCGCGCATCGCCGCGACGCAGTACTCCTGCACCGAGACCTCCAGCTCCAGGGTCTGAGCGAGCGCGGGGCGCGCGGAGGCGTCCATCACGCGCTTGGCCCGACCCACCGCGACGTGCGAGTTCGCCAGCAGTTCGTCCACCAGTGTCTGTGTGGCCTGCTCGAGCTCCTCGGGCGCGGCCACCCGGTTGAACAGGCCGATGCGCTCGGCCTCGGCCGCGTCGATCGTCCGCGCCGTCATGATCAGCTCCTTGGCGCGGCCCAACCCGACGACCGCGGGTAGCCGCGAGGAGCCACCGACGTCGGGGATGATCCCGAACTTGACCTCCGGCAGCCCGAGCTTGGAGCCCTCGGCGGCGACGCGCAGGTCGCAGCCGAGCGCCACCTCGAGCGCCCCGCCGAAGCACGCGCCGTGGATCTCACAGACGACCGGCTTGGGCATCGCTTCGCACAGGTTCGCGCAGTCGAGGAACACGTTGCGGAACGGTCGCAGGACGTCCGGGTCGTTGGCGAAGGACATGAGCTCGCCGAGGTCCACGCCGGCAGAGAACACGGGTCCCTCACCGCGCAGGACGACGCAGTGCACGGATGTGTCGTTCGTAGCCGCGCGCAGGGCGCCTGAGAGCTCGACGAGCAGCGCCTGGTTCATCGCGTTGCGCTTCTCCGGTCGGTTCAGCACTACATGACGGACCGGGCCGCGGTCTTCGGTTGAGACGAGGCTCATGTGGACATCCTTCCTGTCGACGGTCGGGGATCAGCTCAGGTCGAGCACGGTCTGGGGCGCGGGAATCACGTGGTCCTCGGTCCCCTCGGACGGGATGATCGCCGTGCCCAGCGCGAAGAACTCGATCACGTGAGAGCCCCAGCCGTGGGACTTCTCGCTGATGTGGACGCCGACGATGCCCTCGGCCTTGGCCTGCAGCGCCTCGGCCTGCATCCGCTCCATCGCGAGCTCGCGCGCGTCATACAGCGCCTGGGTGAAGTTCGGCAGCTCCACGTTCTTACCCGTGTTGCCGATCGACTGGCGCCAGCCCTGGTGGGCTACGTGGTAGACGCAGGAGCCCATCACCATCCCCACGGGGCGGTGTCCGGTCTGCAGCAGCGTCCAGAACTCCTGCCCCGAGAGATCGCTCGTGAAGGGACGACCCGAGGGCGCGCGGTGCAGCTCGCCGGCACGGTGCTTGACGGCGGTGCCCATCGCGATGAACTCAGCCATGCTCTCGCCCCAGTCATAACGGCCGATCTCCAGGCGCACCCCGACGACGCCATCGGCGCCGAGCTGCTCGGCCTCCTCCTCCATGCGCGTCATCGCGAGCTCCCGCGCCTCGTACATCGCTTGCGAGAGGACCTCCATCTCTTGGCTCTGCTTCCACTGGGCCTGCTGATAGCCGATGTGGTAGATCGAGCTGCCGATGACGAGTCCCAGAGGTTGAAATCCGGCCTGGCGGACGAGTAGGAACTCATTGACCGACAGATCGCTCGTGAACAGGCCCGATCGATTCTGTTGCAGGCGCGCGGTACCCGCCTCGGGCACACCCTCTGTGCTGCTGGGGTCATAGGCCATGTTGTCGTGTCCTTTGGTGATGTTGGAGAGGGAGTAAGAAGAGGGAAGAAAGGCAATCACAGAGCAGCGAGTAGGGCCGCCGGAGGTAGGAGTTCAGCTCAGCGAGAGGATTTTGAGTGGGAGAGATTGGGTCGGCTGGGAGGCGAGCGCCGGCTCCTCGCGGACGACGGTACCAATCACGTGGAAGGTCACCTCGAGGTCTTTCGACTCGTACATCCCCCGCTTCACGG
>DAIOGX010000073.1:0-10580 GCA_036744995.1 Solirubrobacteraceae bacterium
TTAGAACCTGTTTCAAAATAGGCGGGTGCGGTCGGGACGTGCATGGACCAATCTGGATCGGACCAGACTGATTGCGCTTCCAGCTGCACATCCGACCCGCTGGATCGCTACCGCAACCACCGCTACGCTCCAGAGACGAATCGGAGAAAATCATGGCAAAGACATTGCGCAAGACCGTGACTATCGCCAAGCAGCGTTTCGAGCTGCGATAGTCCCTCGCCCATCCAGGCGAGTGTGTACGTTTCGGGGCATGAGCGGCGGGACGCTCGCACGAAGCTACGGCAAGGTGTTCAACGAGATTGCGGTCGAGTACGACCGCAACCGCCCGGCCTACCCCGACGCGCTCGTCGATGAAGCATGCGAGGCGGCTCATATCGGGGTTGGCGACCCGGTGCTCGAGATCGGCTGCGGGACCGGTCAGCTGACGCGCGGCCTCCTCGCGCGAAGGCTGCGCGTGACCGCACTCGAGCCTGGAGATCAACTAATCCGGGTGGCTGAAGAGAACCTGAAAGACGCGGGTGATGTCGAGTTCCTCCACGCGCGGTTCGAGGACACACAACTACCGCGCGAGAGCTACGCGGCGGTGTTCTCAGCGTCCGCGATCCACTGGGTCGACCCTGATCTGAGCTGGCGGAAGATCTCCGAGGTGCTCGCTCCCAACGGGACGCTCGCCCTGATCCAATACTTCGGCCTTGCCGAGCAGCGCAGCGTCGATGATCAGGAGGCTCTACTGTCGGCCCTGCGCAGGCACGCGCCGGAGATCGCCGCGACCTGGCCCACCTACCGCGACCTCGATCACACGATCGCGGGGGTGCAGGAGCGCCGTCACAACGTCGCGGACGCCTGGAGCTGGCTGGGGAGCCACGACATAGGACGCGACTACGCAGCCGATCTCTTCGAGGATCTACAGCTCGCGACCGTGCCGACCCTGATCGAGCGCACCGCCGGTGAGATCAACGCGCTGCTCGGCACGATGTCCTTCTGGGCACGACTCTCACCCGAGGAGCGTGACGCCCTCGCGAACGAGAATCACGCTCTCCACGAGCACCTGGGACGGTCAATCCGGGCGAGTACCCTCGCCGCACTACTCACGGCGCGACGCAGCCCCCGGCACGGATCGAAGGAGGGATAAATACCAGCTGCGCCATTGATCAAGTTGTTGTTCAAGGTGAATTTATAAGAGCTACGCCATTGATCATCCGGTTATTCAGTCTGAAGAGCTTGCCTTCCGACGGCTGTCATAGCGACTCGCTGTGAGCGCATTGATATTAGGGTGAAGATGCACGGTCTTTTGTTTTTAGAAAAGCAGGCCCGGACTTCGGCCGGCAGAATCAGCGCGCGTAGTCGCGCCTGCCGGACGAATGTGCCGGAGCCTGCGCAGGCTTGCCTTCCGACGGTGGTTGTGGTATTGAGCGTTTAATATGGGAACGGTTTTTTTAGAAAAGCAGGCCCGGACTTCGGCCGGCAGAAGGGCGGACCTGCTTTGCTGTTATTACGAAAGACCGGTCGAAGGCTACCGGCACACAATCCGCCGATGAGGCGACAAGGTGCATCCACGTCGATCGTCGCTGTAATCGGATTGATACTGGCGCTCTTCGGCCTCGCTGGATGCGGCGCCTCTTCTTCCTCGTCCTCGAGAACGTCCGCATCGACCAAACCCACCCCGATACAGCGTGCGACCGTCTCGCCGGATCAGCGATATGCGCGATGTCGGGCTACCGACATCGCTGTGTCCCTGACCGAACCCACCTCTGCGATGACCGGCGAGCACTCCCGCTTCTTTGTGCTGACCAATCATTCACGCGAAACCTGCGTAATCGACGGCTTCCCCACGGTCGAGCTGTATCACGGCTCCCACCGCCTGCCGTTCATTTACCACTATGGACACGGGATGTACCTCGGTGTGCACGAGCCTTCGCGCCTGCGGCCCACACGGGTGCTACTGCGACCACATGCGACGGCCGAATTTCTTGTCGCGAAATTCCGCTGCGAATCGCGTGGAGGCGCCGAAGCGTCTGAGCTGCGTTTCACCTTGCCCGAGCAGTCAACACCACTACAGATTTCGCTTCCGGCAGGCGGCGGCGGATATGGTGTAAGCGCGCTCGACTACTGCTTCAACGGACGCGATTGGCCACCCCATCTGGGAAACGAGATAGAAGTCTCGGCGATCTTCTCGCCGCGAAGCTGAGCCGCCTCACCCAGCACCCCGGTCACCTTGCTACCGACATCGCTGTCTTGGCGCGAATGCAAAAGGATCGCACTGGTGTTGGCAGGACGGCTAACGAGCGAGGGCGTCTTGATGCGCTATGATGTTCTACTATGGAGCGTCGACGCAGAGCACCCCATCGTCAAGGACATAGGACCACCCTGACCGTGCCCCGCTCGGTGCTCGACCCGGCCGAGCGCTTGGCCCAAGAGCTCGGCACGACGACGAACGACGCGATCGTGCGCTTAGCGCAGGAGGGAGCGAGCGCCCGCGAGCGTCGCGAGCAACTCTCCACGCTGGCATCCCAGCGTCGAGCGGCGGTCGAGAGCGTCGACTTGGGCAAAGCGCTGACTTTCCCGTCGCCCGATGAGTTCCGTGAGGCGATGCTCGCCGGCCGTCGCGACTAGTGACGGCCGCCTGGGACACGACGCTCGTCTCCCGCCTTTATCCCGGCGGAGCACTGGAGCGAGCACTACTGGAACGCGCCCACGAGGGTGCGCCGGTCGCCGTCACCGCCCCCACCGTTATGGAGGTAGTCCGGGGCATCCAGGCGGCGGCGGGCGAGAACCCCAGACCGATCGGAGATCGGCTAGCAACAGGGCTCCAATGGTTCATCGGGCTCGTGGCCAGCGACCTCGTCGAGATCCTGCCACTCGACAGGCCCGCGGCGATCGTGGCAGGCAGGCTTCGCGCGCTGCACCCGATTCCCCCAACTGGAGTCCGGCGTAAGGGGGTCAAGCCCGAGCAGCGCGCCGGCTGGGTCCTCGACATCCAGATCGCCGCCTGTGCCTGGACCCACGGCTACGAAATCGTCACCGAGAACCTCCACGACTTCCAAACCCTGCGCGATCTCATCGCAACGCTCTACCCGGATGCCTCCCGGCTCGTCGTGACCGAACCCACCCCCAACGAGTAATCCTCGGCGATGGAACGCAGGCGGACGCGCGGGTCCCCGGAACATTCGGCCGAACGGGCCGACTTCGCGAGGTGGGTGGGCATCCAATCCTTCTGGCCGAAGTCCGGGCCAGCTGGTTATCGAGTCATCCCGCCGTCACCAGCACCCTGGCGGGGGCGTCGGACGCCACCACCCGGCGTCTTCTCCGCTCGCCCTACGGGCTCGCTACGACGACACCGGGCCCACCACACCCATCGAAGAGTCCGGCAGGCACACCGAACTTACACAGCTGGTTATTACGAAAAAGGCCAGCCAAGGTTGTAATGTAAATGGGTGGCGTTTTTTCGCCTTCCGACGGTTGTTATGGCGACTCGTATGAGCAGATTGATATTAGGGTGAAGATGCACGGTCCTTTGTTTTAGAAAAGCAGGCCGGGACTTCAACCGGCAGAATCAGCGCGCGAAGTCGCGCCTGCCAGGTAAAGCGGTGCGCGGTGATAAGAAGATCGATGTGTCGACCTATAAATCAACTATCGGAGAGGCCTTCGATCATCACGGTGTACCACGGCTTGTCGGTCGGCCGGTTCCGGCTGAACCGGCGGGCTGAGCCGGTGGGTGCGGCCGCACCCGAAGAACGGCGATCCGCTTCACGCCGCTTGAGCCATGTCGCGTATGGGTCGGCGGGCACGATACGCGAGGCGAGCAGATGTGAAGCATGGCGGCTTTCCATCTTGTCCAGTTCGTCTCCTGCCAACAGCTCGCTGCTCCACGACCGTTGGTCGTCGTGGCGTGATGCTGCGCGGCGCAGCGAATGTCTGGGTAATTGAAGCAATTGCATATATACAATCTCCTGACTCAGTCGTCCTTTACTGGGTAAATATGCGGCGATCGAAGAGGGCAAGAATGCACTCTTCTCAGACGATGTCCAGGGGTCTGGACGAACGATCTAGATCGTGTCACGAAAGGAGATATGCACACGCACTCGAGGGGCAATCGGCCAGCCCGAAGCGGGCAATTTGTGTCGCACTTTTGGGCATACTTGGATGGGAAGTCAATACCAGCCGCCGAAGGCGTGGTGAGCCAAGGATTTGAGCGTTTGGGCCTGCGCCGCCCGGGGACTGTGGCACCATCCGGCGGGTGCCACCGCCGACGAGCACCGACGTCCAGGCCGCGATCCTCCGGCGGGTGCGCGCGATCCCTCCGGGCTACGTCCGCACCTACGGCGACGTCTCCCCGGGCGCACCGCGCCTCGCGGGCCATGTGCTGAGCCGCACCGACGCGCGCGATGTGCCATGGCATCGCGTCGTCCGCGCCGATGGGTCGCTCGCGAAGGGACCTCACCAGCGACGACTGCTCGAAGCCGAGGGCGTCCCCTTCCGCGGTGAGCGCGTACTGCTGTCGAGCGCACGACTCGACGATCTCGACGCGGTGTGACGGGTGCCGGCGGGCGTCAGGTGCTCCTCAAGGGAGATGGGATGATGTGCCGGTGGCGCGGTCTACGTTTACTCGCCAGCCGCTCACGCGCGTGACCGCGCGGTATGACCGCCTGGCGCGCTGGTATCGCTTTGCCGGGCCGCTGATCTTGCTGGCGCCGGGGTTTCGGCGCAAGGCCGTGGAGCGATTGGGCCTGAAGCACGGGGATACGGTCCTCGAGGTCGGTTGCGGTACGGGCCGGAACTTGGCGCTGCTCCGTGAGGCCGTTGGGACTGACGGTGTGGTGATCGGCGTCGACGCCTCGGGCGGGATGCTCGCGCAGGCACGGCAGCTGGTGAGGCGCCATGGCTGGAAGAATGTGCGCCTGATCCAGCGGGATGCGGCCGGGCTCGATCTCGAGGACCAGGTGGATGCGGTCTTCTTCAGCCTCAGCTATTCCGTGCTCCACGACCGCGCGACGGTGCTGCAGAAGGCCTGGGAGGCGCTGCGCCCCGGGGGTCGTTTGGTGGTCATGGACGCCGGACTTCCCGCCAACCGCCTTGGCCGCGTGCTCGGACCAATCGCCGAGGTGATCGCCACCGCCTTCCCCGGGGACCCCTACTCACAGCCGTGGGAGGACCTGAAGGTGATCTCCGACACCGTCGACACCGAGCGCTTCCAGATGGGCATCTACTTCATCTGCAAGATCTCAAAGCCATAAAAATAGGCGGTGCTGGGCGACTGGAGATCGCATCCGATCTTCGATCGGTGAGGCGTTCATGGAGCAAAGCTGGGACGGATCGAGAGTCCCGTCCCAAGCGATGCGTAGGTTGTCTTCGCATGGACATTTCCAGCTCTCTCACCAGCCTCGGCGGCGCCGAGGAGATCGTCGTATGAGCACGGCGCTCGTAGCGGGGTTGGGTGATTTCGCCGAGCTGCTGGAAGGCGCCGACTATGAGGTCAAGCACTCCCAGCTGGCGGGGCTCCCAGCGATACTTGCCGAAAGCCCATACGCGGTGGTCGGCTGCATCGAGCTGGCCGACTGGACCGGCTTCTCGCAGAGCGTGCGCGACGCCCAGGCGACTCTGACACAGGCCGCGGAGGAGATTCCGTCCGTGTGCAGCCGGGACCTGTACCTCGTGGTCCACGTCCTGAGGGAGCCTTCGAGCCTCGTCGAGCACGCCGCGTTGGCGGCCGCGGAGGCGAACACGCAATACGCGCGTAAGCTCGTGCGCGTTGCGATCAGCGCTTCCGAGCTCGACCGCGCGCTGCGCGCGCTGCTGCCGCTGCGCCCAGCCCCCAGATTCGATCTCGTCGAGCCACTGCAACGGCTGCGAGACGAGCTACGCGCGCTCGAGCTCGAGGACCGCGTCGCCGATGCGGCGATCGACGGGTTCCGCGAGCGGAATGACGTGCGGATCCCGTGAAGGCGCGCCTCACGTCCATCGAACTGGAGGCGTTCCGGGGCTTTGCGGATGCGCACACGATCGATCTCGACGCGGACGTCGTGCTGGTGCACGGCGACAATGGGTCCGGCAAGACGTCGCTCGTCGACGGCCTGCTGTGGGTGCTGACCGGGGAGATCCCCCGGCTGGGCGAGCGAGCGAAGGGATCGCGCCGGGGCCGGGACCCGATCGTCAACGCGTACACCGATGGACCGGCGCGGGTACGAATCTCGGTCGTGGACGCCGACGGTCGCGCGCTGGACTTCGAGCGAAGCGGCACCTCCTCCAAGCATGAGCTCTTGGCCCGGGTCGGTGGGGAAGCTTCGCCCGGCGAGGAGCTGCTGGCCCGCACCTTCGGCGAGGACTCCTGCGAGCGGCTGGCAGAGGGGGTGCGGGCGTGGGGCATCCTGCAACAGCACGCGGTCAACGGCGCGCTCGACAGCGGCGCCACCATGCACGCACGGCTCTCCTCCGTGATTGGCCTCGAGCGAGTCACGCTGTTCGCAGAGAGCGCTGATCGTGCGGTGAGAGATCTACGCAAGGAGGTGAAGCGGCGCCAGCGCGTGCACGCCGATCTCTCCGGGCGCCACGGTCGCCTGAAGGTCTCCCTCGAGGAGACCAGGGCCGCGCTCGCCAATGCCCACGCTGCCCGGGAGCATTTGCAGCAGGCGGTTATCCAAGCGTGCGGGGCGTTGCCGGAAAACATCACCGCGCAGATCGCCATCGCCACACCTGAGAGCGTGATGGAATTTGGGCGATCGCTGGCTGCGCTTGCCAGCCTCGCGGGCAATCTGGCCAGTCGACATGCTCAAGCGATAGCCGCCGAGGGGATCCTCGCTCCCACAGTCGAGGATGCGCAGGCGGAGATGGAGCGGCTCATGCGCCAAGCCGACGTGGCGATACAGGATGTGCCACTGCAGATACAGCTGGCTTCAGCGGCGATCGAGCTGCTCGGCGATGCGTGTCCGGTCTGCGGCCAGGGCATCGAGGAAGCGCGCATCCGAGCTCATCTCACACAGCTGCTCGAGCACTCTCAGCATGCGATCAAGACGGCGGCGGCCACACGCGAGGCCATTGCGCGCGCGCAGTCGAGCCTGTTGAGGGCCCAGGCAGCCCAGAAGCAGCGTGCGGATGCTCTCACCGAGCAGGAGCACGCCGCAAAGCGACTGCAACAAGGACTGCGTGAGAGCACCTCGCTCGAGGTCGGCGATGCCTGGGCGCAGCCCGCGAAGGCGGCCGGACTGGCCGAGGCACTGAGCCTGCTGGGGGAACAGATGAGTGAGATCGGGGCCCACTGCCAGCGAAACCACGGAGGCTGGGCTGAGAGGTTGTCGATCGAAACGGATTCGCTCGCCCAGGAGATGGCGCACGCGGAGCGCGACGTTCGTGACGCCGAAGATCGCCAGACGCGCGCGGAAGCGCTCGCCAAGGCCGCGAAGCGCGCCGCTGAGCGCATCGTGCGCCGCGCGATCGAGAGACTCGAGCCGAGCTTTGCCGAGGTCTTCGATCGACTGGCGCCACATTCGACGTTCACCGTGCTGCACGCAAAACAGGACATTTACTTCGGCAAAAACCAGCTTGGCCCGGAGGTCTGCGACCCCGATCGGGGAGTGCGAGCCAATCCCGAGCTGCTCTTCAGCGAGGGACAACTCAACATCGTCGCCCTGTCGTACTTCCTGGGCCTCGCACTCAACGCTCGCGCGGGCGCCCTGCCGTTCCTCGTACTCGACGATCCGCTGCAGGCAATGGACATACTCGGCGTCCTCGACTTCGCCGACCTGTGCGGTCGCCTGCGCGAGCACCGCCAGCTCGTGCTCACCACGCACGATCGTCGTTTCGCGTCTCTGCTCGAGCGCAAGCTCACGCCGCGTCGGGAGGGCCTGCGGACCGTGCTGCACGAATTCGGCGCCTGGACGAGAGAGGGACCACAAGTCACGAGTAAGACCGAGTCGCTCGCAGAGGTCGTACCGCTGCTCCGACGCCGGGCGGCTTGATCACACGCGGGTCGAGTCCAGCACGGCAGCCATCATGCGCCCAATGAATGGATAGCCGGGATCGATCGCCCGCTCGGCGGAGAGGCGCTCTCAGCGGTTCTGCGCGACGAGCGCGCTCGTGTCCACCTCATCGATCGACGCGTACCCGCTCAACGCCATCGCCAGATCGAGATCCGCGAGGAAGCTACGCAGCACCTCCTCCACCCCCTCGGCGCCGCCGAGCGCCAGCCCCCAGATGTAGGGCCGTCCCAGCAGGACCGCGCGCGCTCCCAGCGCCAGCGCCTTGAGCGCGTCTGCGCCGCTGCGAATTCCGCTGTCGAACAGCACCTCGCAACGCCCGTCTACGGCCTCCACCACCCCCGGCAGGGCATCGAGCGCGCCGATCGCGCCGTCCACCTGCCGCCCGCCGTGGTTGGACACGAGCACTCCCTCGACCCCGTGCTCCGCCGCCAGGCGCGCGTCGTCGGGGTGGACGATTCCCTTCAGCACGATCGGCAACTCCGTGCACTCGCGCAGCCACTCGAGGTCCTCCCACGTGACCGACGGGTTCGCGAACTGCCACGCCCACTGCCCGACCGCGGCCTGCATGTCCTGCTCCGGAGGCGCCTGCAGCAGCCCTCGGAAGACCGGGTCCTCCAGGTAGTTCTTGTTCCCCTCGCCCCACAAAAAGGGCAGGAACGCCTCGCTCAGATCCGCCGGGCGCCAACCCAACAGCCAGGTGTCGAGCGTCACCACGATGGCGCCGTATCCCGCCCGCTCCGCACGCGCGACGAAGCTGCGCGCGAGCTCCCGGTCCCGCGGCCAGTACAGCTGATACCAGCGCGCGAGCTCGCCCGCCGCGTCGGCGATCTGCTCGATCGTGTGCGACGCCGCCGTGCTGGCCACCAGCGGCACCCCCACCCGCGCCGAGCCCAGCGCCATCGCCAGCTCTCCCTCCGGGTGCGCCAGCGTCTGCACCCCGATCGGCGCCAACAAGACCGGGGCCGGGAGCTCCGTCCCCAGCACAGTGCGCGCGAGGCTCCGCTCGGAGACGTCGCGCAACATCCGCGGCCGCAGGCGCCAGTGGTCAAACGCCTCGCGATTCGCGCGCATCGTCTCGCCCAGCCCCGCACCCCCGGCTATGTACCCCCGCGGCCCGCGGCCGAGCAGATTCAGCGCGTCCCGCTCCAACTGGCGCCAGTCGAACGTACGCCTGGGACGCTCCCCCGCCATGCCGCGCACGTAGATCTCGTACTGATAGTTGGCGTATGGAACCGCGTCGTCGTCGCTCATGCCGTCGGCGGGACTCTATATACGCGACCCTGGAAGGCGTTGTATGGCGATCCCGGAAGGGCGATCCTGAAAGGCGTTGCACGGCGATCGCTCAGCGTCCGTGGTGATGATTATTCGCGGGCTGCGTGAGCGTGGGGCGCCTTTGTAGGGCGCCCCGAATGGCATTCATCATGCGACGATCATTCATCGGACAGATGGATTAGAGCCGCTGCGCAGGATCGGTCAGTCAGCCGCGCTTGAACCGTGCGGCCTCGTCTGAGCCGCCGGTGGCGTCGCCCGCGCTGTAGGAATGCGCGCCCGTACCCGCGAGCTTGCCGCCGTCGACGATCAGGTATTCCTCGCGGATCGGGCGCCCGTCGAGGAAGCACTCGAGGATCTCGCGCGCGCCCGCGGCATAGCGAGCCTGGGCGGACAGGCTCGTCCCCGAGGTGTGCGGGGTCATGCCGTGGTGGGGCATCGTCCGCCAGGGATGGTCCTTTGGCGGTGGCTGGGGGAACCAGACGTCCCCCGCATACCCGGCCAGCTGGCCGCTCGCACACGCCGCCGCGACCGCGTCGCGGTCGCAGATCTTGCCGCGCGCGGTGTTGATCAGATACGAGCCCCGCTTCATCTTCGCCAACAGCGCCTCGTCGAAGAGGTTCTCCGTCTCGGGGTGCAGCGGAGCGTTGATCGTGACCACGTCGCACACCTCCACCAGCGACTCCACGCTCGGGTGGAAGATGACGCCCAACTCCCGCTCGACCTCGGCCGGCAGACGGTGGCGGTCGGTGTAGTGCAGACCGACCTCGAACGGCTTCAGCCTGCGCAGCACCGCGGAGCCGATCCGTCCCGCCGCGACCGTCCCGACCTGCATGCCCTCGAGGTCATACGAGCGCGAGACGCAGTCGGCGATGTTCCAGCCGCCGTCCACGACCCACTGGTAGGACGGAATGTAGTTGCGCACGAGCCCCAAGATCATCATCACGACGTGCTCTGCCACGCTGATGCTGTTTGAGTAGGTCACCTCGGCGACCGTCAACCCGTGCTCGATCGCGGCCTGCAGGTCGACGTGGTCTGAGCCGATGCCCGCCGTCAGCGCAAGCTTCAGCTTGGGCGCCTTCGCGATCCGCTCCGCCGTCAGGTACGCCGGCCAGAACGGCTGTGAGATCACCACATCGGCCTCCGGAAGCTCGCGCTCGAAGACCGAGTCGAGACCGTCCTTGTCGGCGGTGACGATCAGTCGATGGCCACGACTCTCCAGGAACTCGCGTAGCCCGAGCTCGCCCGAGACACTTCCCACCAGCTCGCCCGGCGTGAAGCCGAGTCCCTCAGGTGTCGGCGTGGTCTGGCCGTCGTGGTAGCGCTCGATCTCAGGGA
>DAIOGX010000074.1:0-10309 GCA_036744995.1 Solirubrobacteraceae bacterium
GACGTAGCGGAGCCAGCGTGTTTCTTTGCGATGACCGTCCAACGGCCGGGCGTCTGATTCGCGCCGATGGCGAACCGCTGGAAGCAGTGCACCCGTGTGCCCGTAATCGCACACGCTTCTCGCTGGTGCGTCGTTTCGAGCAGCCATAGGTGTTCTCCGTCGGACTTCAGCACTTCCACTTCGAAATCGGCGCTCGCCGGAGCGTTGATTCGCACGTCCCACGTATCGTGCGGCACCGCTGTGATCTGGAAGCGCGCCGTTGAGCGGCCACGCTGCAGACGCAGCACCGCTTCCTGGGGGCCTCCGATGAGCGAGGAGAGCGGAGCGGGTGTGGAACTGGCTGTCTTTGGCTGCGGCGCTGGCGCAGTGCCGGACCCGCAACCGATCATCAACAGTGCTCCCGCACCGGCCATCAGCGAGTAGATGGCCTTGCGCACTCGACGGACTTTACCCCAGCGTCCCATTACACCGGCAGTGTCACCGTGAGGTGGCGAAGGAGCCGGATGCGTGCTTCCTCGGCGTTTCGCCCGCCGCCCGCCACGACGATCCATGCGTTGCCTTCGCGCTTGGCGGTCATGGGCCCTTGGGGGGTGTATTCGCCGGTGCCGTTGTAGAGGCCGGGGACCTGGGGGACGGGGATAAGGCCCGGTATCGCGGCCGGCGTGGTGCGTCCGGGGTTGGCGGCGTCGAGTAGGACCGCTGCTCGCATGGCATATCCGGGGAGGTAATACTCGGTGTCGACGCAGGACAGGAACCCTCGCCCGACAACCTGCGAGGGATACGGGCGTATGGCTGTGGCGACTTGCTCCCACTCGGGAGTGGCCCTTGCGAGTCCGGAGACGCGCAGCTGGCATGGACCTCTCAGTGGGGCGGCGGGCGGATTCCAGTCGCGAAACCACACCGCTCCGTAGTCGCGGGATTCTGTGATGGGCTTGCCCCGCGCGTCGAGGGGGACAACGGTCGGTGACGAGACGGCGACGGCGCCCGGCCGATTGGGTGATCCATGAAGGGGTGTGTGGATGATCGCGACACGCAGACCGTAGGGAAGTCCCGCCAGCGCTTTGGTGGCGAGGAGCCGGGCGCCGTTCACCAGGAAGTAGGCGACGCGTGGCGCGGTGATCTCAGTCGTGGTCACGTCGCTGTCGCCGTGAGTCCAGCCCGAGGTGCCGGTGAGGAGAGGGTGGCCGACCGTAGGAAGCGGACCGCAGGTGCCGCCGCCCCCGCCGCTCTTTTCGAGGATGATCACGCACCAGCCAGCCTGACCGCCATCGAGGTTTGGCGACAGCCGTACGCTGATGGGCTGCGAGGCCGATCCGGGATAGCGCGCCAAGAGCGGCGACGGTTCGGGCGGCAGGTGCAGCGGCGCTTCTGTTGGTGTGGTCCCACCCGTTGTGGCAGCGATCAATATCCCTGCGCCCGCGAGCGCCAGGAGCACGGCAAGTGACGCGCGAAGTCGCCGTGAGCGTTGTCTGCGTCGGGCCTCTTCGATGACGCCCTGATCGGGGCCGGTCGGATTCGCGGCGGGCGGAGCAGGAACGGGGTCGTGGATGAGCAGCTGCGACATCGGTCAGCGGAGACCCTGGATGATCGAGATCAGCTCGTCGGGTTGGTAGCCCTGTTGGCGCGCGAAGCCGACGAGCTCACGAGCACGAGCGGTCACCGCGCCTCGCTGCGGGGTTCCGCTGACGCGCACACCGAGCCCGCGGCGGAACTCCAGGAGGCCTTCCTCGCGCAGAGCGCGCAGGGCGCGCAGAACGGTGTTGGTGTTGACTTCCATGACCGCCGCGAGATCGCGCGCGGGCGGCAGGCGCTCCCCGGGCTTGGCCTCGCCCTCAGCGATCGCGCGACGGATCTGGGCGGCGACCTGGTCATGCAGGGGCGTGGGATCCGAGCGGTCGATGCTGTCCAGCATTGTGCTATTCATATTAGCACCATGCTTATCACCGTGAAGGGGGCGCCAGCGTGCCAATGACCGCCCCGCCGCCCCAGGTAACGCCCTCCCCTGCTGTCGAGATCGAGGACGGAGTCATCGAAGAGGCGCGCCGCCGGCAGCGCCGCAGACGACAGCGGACCGCGGCGCTGATCGTGCTGGTGGGCGTCGGGGCGCTCGCCGCGATCGTTCTCGGCGGCGGGGGCTCGGGGACGGCGCCGCGGCCGAAGGGCGAGCACATCTTCACGGTGGCAACCCCTGCGAGGCGGGCCCCCATACCGCGCGGCGCCAGCCTTACCCCCAACCTCACGGGCGGCGCGTATGGATGGTGCCTGACGGTCGACGGCGGCGGCAGCTGTCCGATAGTCCCCACCGATAGCGGCGAACTGGACTGGGGCCTGGTGGGCACCGAACCGCGAAAGGACACGGAAGTGATAACGCTCATGCTCGGCCCGCAGGCGGTCGCGGTGCTCGTGGACGGCAAGCGTGTGCCAGCGGTCACAATCGACTCGCTGCCATACCACCTGCGGGTAGCAACGATCACGATCTCGAGACCGAGCGCACCGGCCGGGGACAGGGGCAACGGGCCGCCGCCGCCCGAGGCGCTCACGCCGCGGTCCCTGCTCGCCGTCGATGCGCAGGGACACATCCTGCGCTCGACACACCCCGCCGCCGGCGGCCCCTCGGTGAGGACCATCTGGTGGAAACGGCCGACCGCCCTCCCGAAGGGTCCGTGCCAGATCTACGCGCACGGCGTCCCTGGGCTGCTGCCCGAGTGGGGTCACGTGGCCGCGTCGATCGCGCCGTACCCCAAGCAGATCGTCGGCCGCGCGTTCTACTCGTGCATCGACACCGAGTACTACCTGCACAACTGGCCGTTGGACGCGGCGATCCTGCTCGACGCCCAGCACCCGGGTATCGTTCCCGCGGCGATCCCTGGGCTCGAGCGACTGCGCCGGGCACCGGACATCTACAACGGGCACGGAGATGGATTCCACGGCCCGGAGACCGCGATCCGCAAAGGCGACGCGTGGCTGATCGTCGCCGGCGGCAGCGGGCTAGGACAACGCGAGGAAGTGCTGCGCCACCTGACCACGAGCGTGCGGCTATGAGTAGAAGGAGGTCACTATGGCGGTGAGCACCCCGGCACTGACATCGCTAATCGAGGACGGCGTGATCGAGGAAGCCAGGCACCGCCGGCATCGACGCCACATACGCGCCGTACTGGTGGGCATGCTCCTCCTCCTCGGCGGCGTCGGTCTTCTGCTGGCTCACCTGGCGGGCGGCGGAGCGTCTTCGAAAACGCCGACGAACACGGCTGGCGCTCTGCCCGCGGTTTCCCACGACGGATCTTTTCAGGTTTCGCTATCGCCCAAACTGGAACCGGGACGGCCAGGCTGGTGCGTGGCTGCCGCGGTGCATGGCTTTGCGCTCGGCTTCGGGGGCGCTTCTCTGCTCACGCGAGCCCACCCGTTTCTTGGCGAAGACTGGGCGTGGGCTCCGAGCGCTAGATATGCCACGAGCCTGGTGCTCACGCCTGCGAAGGTGAGGTCCATCCTCTTCAACGGGCACCGTGTTCTGACGCGCGCGGTGCCCGGCGTACCTTTTGGCCTGCGTGTAGCGGTGCTGGAAAGGCCCGTTCGTGTCCGCACTGTGGCGCGATCCGCACGGGTGGCCACGGTAGGGGCTGGGCGGCTCACGCTCGGACCCCCGCGACTGATCACGCTAGACGGCAGGCGGGTGACCGAAGGGGCAGAAACCCGGGAGTCAATGCCGGTTCGGTATTGGCAGCAACCCGAAGCCCCGCCGCGCGGGCTTTGTGAACTGCATGCTTCCGCTCTGAGTGGGCTGGTCGAGAAGTGGGGTGGAGTCGTGACCACGATGAGGAGCACCACTGGTCAGATAGTCGGAGGCGGCTTTGTGCCATGCCTCGACGCCGGGTACATTCTCGACGGGCATGCATTCCAGGCGACGATCCTCCTCGACGTCTCCCAGCCAGCTCACAAGTTGCCCGGGCCGATACCCGGCCTGCTGCCCATCCCGGGGGATCAAGGCTTCTACAACACCGCGCAGAGCCTCGGATATGTCAACCCAATGACCGCGGAGCGCCAGGGCAACGCATGGATCGTCCTCGCCGGCGGCGGACGCAACGCCGAGGGAGTGCGCCTCACGCTGCTGCACCACCTGACAGGGACCGTGCGGCTGTGAAACCGCGAGCGCTCCTCAGAGCCGCAGCGTTTGCCGCGGGGGCCTCACTCGCCCTCGCGCTTGCGGTGGTGCCGGGCGCGGCCGCCGCGAAGGGCGGCGAAAAGAGGATCGCCTGCCCGAGGCAGGCCAAGGCTGCACTGCCGCTGTCCGGTCACGCGACCAAGAAGGCCGCGCAGGCTGCGCTGGCGGCAGCACCCAAGCGCTACAAAGACCTCAACGTGAAAGGCGCAAAGGTCGTCTGGTCGAAGGTCGCGACCGCGGCGGGAGCGCGCGGTGGCGAGGTCGCCTTCCAATGCGGTAAGACGATCCAAGCGAGGACAGTCGTCGTTGAACTTCGTTTCCCGAAGGAGCTGCCGAGCGCGAGCCTATCCGAGGGTGTCCTCTTCGTCTCGCGCTTTAGGAGCAACTATGAGGTCTGGGAGGTAGCGCACTGACTGTCCGCGGCGCCGAGACGATCGGGCGCTTCTCCTTCGCGCTGCCGTAGCTGTCACAAGCGAGCGTGTAGTGCAAGGTATCGGTAGTGGGCTCATACGACGATCCCCGAGACGACGACGAGTTGCTGCTCGCGACGGCCACCGGCGATGGCGGCGCCTTCGCGGCGTTCTACGGTCGGCATGTCGCCGAGGTGCTGGCGTTTCTTGTGCGCCGGGTGGGCTCCGAGGAGGTCGCGGCCGACCTCGCCGGCGAGACGTTCGCGGCGGCGCTTTTGGCCTGCGAGCGCTACCGGGCGGGCGAGGCGCCGGCGTTGGCGTGGCTGCTCGGGATAGCACGCAACAAGCTGCGTGAGAGCGCGAGACGCGGGAGCGTCGAGATCGAAGCTCGGCAGCGCCTGGGAATGCCCGCGATAGCGTTCGAGGACGAGGACATCCTGCGTGTGCAGGAGTTGGCGAGCGTGGGTGAGGAGGCGCTGGAGCTGCTCGAGCAGCTTCCCGCCGCGCAGCGGGACGCGGTTCGCGCGCGAGTCCTCGAGGAGCTGGACTACGAGCGGCTCGCGCTGGAGCTCGGGCATTCCCAGCAGGTGGTGCGCCAGCACGTCAGTCGAGGACTCAGGCGACTGCGAACACTGATGGAGGAGAAGCCATGAACGATCACCTCGGCCAACTGCAGCAGGCGCTCAGTGACGCCGCCACGCGCGAGTACGGCGGTCATGCCCACAGCGGCGGGCAGCGGCGGGAGGCGATGCTCCCGGGAGACGACGATGATTCCAAGGCGCGCCGCACCTGGGTACAGTCGTCCAGTCGCTGGCCTCCGTTCGCGTCGGCCGCCCTGGCGCTGGCGATCTGCGCGACCGCCGGCGCGGCGATCGTGGTGCTCGTCGATCGCGGCTCGGCGCCGTTGACAGGGACCGTGCCCAGCCTGCGCGCGCTTCACTACGACGTGCCCCTGACGCCGGACCTGGAGGCCGGCGACGCCGGCTGGTGCAGCGACCCGCGCTTCTCGATCAGCAGCGTCCGCTCGCCCTACTCAGGTGGCGGGGCGTGCGCGCCGTCCTATCGACCGGGCACGCCGATCGTGTTGGCCGGCGGGGAGCCGATCAGCAACGCGGCGGAGCTCTTGAAATCCTCACACACGCCGGTGAGCGCGCGGCAGGGCCACACGAACCTGTTCTGGGCGATCGTCACCTCACGCGTGGCGGCCGTACGCCTGAGCCCGGGGCATGTCGTCTCGGCGCGACGCGATGACCGGCTGCCCTCGGGGTGGAAGGCGGTGGTCGCGTTCGTGTCCGGGCAGATCGACCCAGTGGCCCTGGACAGAGCCGGGAGCGTCATCGCCATGCCGTCGAATGGCGGAACGCCGACGATTGTGCGAGCGCTGACGCGCTCGGTGAAGCCTGGCCGTCCAGCCGCGTCGAGCCCGTGCTCGATCCACGCGCCGCGCCTACCTACTGTGACGGCCTCCTGGGGAGTTCTCGCCACGAGTGTGCCGGCGTTGGGCGCCGGCGTGAGCGCGAACGTGCTCTTCAGCTGCGCACGCAGCTGGTACTCGATCAAGGGCTACACCGAAGCGGCCTCAGCCGCGATCCTCCTGGACGCGCAGCATCCGCACCGCGTAGCGCCCGCGCTGCCCGGCCTCACACCCACCGGGAACCCAGGGATCTTCGCCGAGGACGGCGGGGCGGACGGACCGCTGCTGGCCAGACGCGTCGGACGAGCGTGGCTCGTCGTGCAAGGACCCTCCACCTCGATCGACCTACCACTGCTCGACGCGCTGCACGCCGAAGGCACCGCCATCGACTCTGCTGGCCAAAGATGAGGCTACACCGAGTGCTTGATCTTCAGGCTCTGGGAGAACGTGATTTATGTGTTTCTGTTTCTCCCTATCCCAAAACTCAAGGGCTGAATCTCGTATCGAACCCTCACACGGGGAATCCTCACCACGGCGCGCTGACATGAATGCCTGGTGTAAAGGCCCTCCCGCTCAGAGTGCTCGAATCGCGGAGAAAACAGGGCTCGGATTGCGGAACGAAACAGCCTCGGATTGCGGAACAAAACAGCCTCGGATTGCGGAACAAAACAGCCTCGGATTGCGGAAAAAAGCGATAAGCTGTCTGCATGGCTCCGCTTCTTTCTGAGATTGTTGAGCGTCGTCTCGACGAGGTGGTGAGCCGGCGGATGGAGCTTGAGCCGGTCGTCGTGCTCCAGGGTCCGCGCGCCGTCGGGAAGTCGACGCTGCTGCGGGCGCTGGCCGTCTCGCGGGGCCGGGAGGTCATCGACCTCGACGATCTGGGTACGCGCGATGCGGTTGCTGCTGACCCGGCGCTGTTCGTGCGCGGTGAGGGCCCGGTGCTAATCGACGAGTTTCAGCATGTGCCGGAGTTGCTCGACGCGATCAAGGCCGAGCTCAACCGTGACGGCTCTCCGGGCCGTTACGTGCTCACTGGCTCGACCCGGTACGCGACGTTGCCCGCGGCGGCGCAGGCGCTCACCGGTCGTGCTCATCGCGTCGATGTGCTGCCGCTCTCTCAGGGGGAGATAGCGGGAGTCCGCGAGGACTTCGTCGAGGTGCTGCTGAGCGACCCCAGCTCGCTGGTGGAGCGGACCACATCCGCGACCGCGCGCGAGGAGTACGTCGGCAGGGTCGTGGCGGGAGGGTTCCCGATGGCACTTCGCCGTGCGCGGGCCGCCGATCGTGCCCGCTGGTTTGACGATTACATCGAGCTGATCATCGAGCGCGATGTTCTGGAGCTGACGCGCGTGCATCAACGCCGGCAGTTGCCGCTGCTGTTGCGCCAGCTCGCCGGCCAGACCGCTCAGGTGCTCAACGTCGCCAACGCCGCACGGGCGGTCGGTATGGAGAGATCCACCGCGGAGAGCTATACCAAGCTGCTGGAGACCGTCCTCCTCGTGCACCGGCTCCCGGCTTGGGGCACGACGCTTGGGCCGCGTGTCGGCGCGGCGCCGAAGGTGCATGTTGTGGACAGCGGGCTCGCCGCGCGTCTGTTGAGCTTGACCGAGGACAAGCTCGGGGCGGCCACAGCACCCGCCCTCACCGAGTTCGGACACCTGCTGGAGACGTTCGTCGTGGGGGAGGTGAGCAAGCAGCTCGACTGGCTCGATGAGCCCGTCGCTCGCGGGCACTGGCGCACACACGACGGTGACGAGGTCGATCTGGTGCTCGAGCGCGAAGATGGCAAGATCGCCGCGCTCGAGGTCAAGGCAGCTTCACGCGTCACCGCTCGCGAGCTGCGAAGCATGCTCAAGCTCCGCGGCAAGCTTGGAAGTGAGTTCCTGGGAGGCGTAGTGCTCTACACCGGCGCGCGGGCATACACCCACGACGGAGTGCAGATCGTGCCTGTCAGCCGGCTCTGGCGTCGTTGATCAATGGCTCGGCAGGCTGGCCGATCTCCGATCGCTCGCGCGTGGGGTGGGGGTGGCGGAGACGATCGAGTGTGCCGTCCAAAGCGCTGCGTATGTTGACTGGCATGACTCGCAACGCGGCCGCCAACGGCCATCCAATCGAGTTCTGGCTGACGGTCTTCCCGGCAGCCGGGATCTTCATCGCTGGCTGGGGGTCTCTTCTTCTGAGGGCGATCAATCGCCTGTGCCACGAGGTCGCCCAGCCGGAGACCCGTGCCGCGTGGCTGAGGAATGTGGCGCGCGGTCAGCCGCTCCGGGCGCGTCAGGTGATCGCGTTGTGGCTTTGGTCTAACTTCAACGCCGGCACATGGTCAGATGACGCCTTCGACCTCGGTGGTTGGATCACACGGGGCACGCTCGCAGGTATCACCTTCGGCCTCCTGGCCTACCTCTTCCAGCTCGTGATCGGCTAGCATTCGTATGGTGACCATCAGCGAATACAGCCCAGCTCGCCTACGTCGAAGCCCTCGCGCCAGGCGCTTCGCGGTCGCATACGTCGCCGGGGTCGCGTGCATGCTTCTGCTTGGGCTCGTCAAGGCCATCGTGGGCTTCTCTGATGCGCTCTTCACCGACCTCGCGCTTGCATTGCTGGTCGTCTTCTGCGCCGTCGCCATGCCGATCGTCATGCTTGGATCACAGCTGCATTCCAATCGCGACCAGCCCGACGCTCGTCGTCCGAGCCTACGCTTCTCGCTCGTTCGTTACGGCCACAGAGAGCACAAGCCGTAACCGATCAGCCGTCGGCAATGGCCTGGCGGTGATCGTTCTCGCGCCAGGTTTTTGACCGCGCGGCGCGGAACGCTTCCGGCGTCGCGTATCGCGAGATGGTGTTGGACTGTCTTGGGGAATGCCTCGGCGGTGACGGCGAGTTATCGGCGGGTGCTCAGGCCGCGCTGCAGGGATTGGGAGATCGCAAGCTCGATCTGCTCGTTGGTGCCGCCCTCGCGGTCGTCACGGCTTGGCGCGCGGTCAGGTGGCCGGCCTGGCGCTCGGCCAGGCGGTATAGGAGGTCCGGACCGAAGAGGTCACCGGTTCGTTCGACTTTCCCGTTCATTGCGGTGACAGTATGAATATGCAGAAAGGCCGACAACACCGGAAGATGCCGGCAGACGAGGCTCCCGGGGGCGGGCGTCCAAAGCACCACTGAGGGGTGCGTGTGGCGGCGTTCCCGTGATCGCCGTGGGGTCGCTCCTGAAGCACGGTGCATCGACGCTCGCTAGAGCAGAGCGTGGTTGGACGAAACCGGGTCGCTCCCGCTGGGCGCTGAGGGATGCACGGCCCGGCCTGCTGGCCGATCTCCGATCGGTCGCGCGTGGGGTGGGGTGGGGGAAGGGTGCGGCCGAGAGCCGTCCAAAGCAAGCAGTACGTTGATTGGCATGGATCGAACCAGCACCCGGCGCCGGCGCCGGCCAGCCGCGGTTCCGCTCACGGCGGGGCCCGTAGCCTGAGCGTGGCGCGATGGGACGCAGGCAGCGAGAGAGCGAATTTCAGAACCTCAGCGACGAGGAGGTTGAACGCCGCGCGCGAGACAAGAGCCTTCCGGCGGTGGAGCGTCGTCGCTACCAGCGCGAGGAGAAGTTCCGTGGGCTGCGAAGCAAGCGTAAGCGGCGATGAGGGGGGGTATCATGGTGAGCATGGACAGTGGCCGGTATCGATTGAGGACGTGGCTGCGTGGGCGTGTGCCCGTCGCGCTGGCCGACCGCGTGCCGAAGGGTGCTCGCGACTGCGGTGCTCATGAGTGGTATCGCGCCGATGAGCAGACATGGCGTTGCTACCACTGCAAGCCAGCCCTCTCGAGGTCTTCGCCGTGGAGCAGCGAGGAGCAGCTTCAGCACACTCTTGGCGGGATCGACTCGACGTTGCGGGTGGTGGCGCTTCGCGGGGAGCCTGGTGGCGAGCAGGAGCTCGCCGAGCTGCGCCGGCTCGTTCAGGAGGCGCTCGCCGTGTGGCCGCAGGAGGAGCAGCGGCTTGAGCGGCTGGCGGCGGCCCCCGCCGCGGAGCTTCCCGGCCTCGTGCAGGCCCTGCACGCCAGCTGAGGACAGACCCCCCCGGCTCGGCTAGACACGCCGGCTCGATCGCGCTATACTCTGTCGTTCGCGCCAATTGGCGTCCTTGGACGCGGTGCGAGCAAGGTCTCCTTCGGAAGGAAGCCCTCTCGGCGAGGCTCGGCGGTCTTTGAAAACTCAACAGCATGCGCATCTACGATCTATTTCGTGATCGTGGTGTGCGTCCAGGTTCGACCCGTCAACGGGAGCGCTCAGGCGTTCACGGAGGCGGTACAAAGAGTCAAGTAGATTGGTAGTACCCCGTCATG
>DAIOGX010000075.1:0-10224 GCA_036744995.1 Solirubrobacteraceae bacterium
GCAGGTTCGGTGACCCTCGTTGGCACGAGCTGGGCGCGCGATTGATCCACGAGCAGGCGCTTCAAGATCGGCGGGGTGGACGGGTCCGAGTCCTCTACGAGCACGCACGTCCCAGGCCAATACGGACTCCCGCTCGGTGTCCTGCCGATGAAGACGAGGTCATACGTCCAGCAGCCGGAGTTCACCAGGCGAGCGCCGCCTGCTCCACGCCACTCCGACACGTCGTCCCCTGCGAGCGGGCCAGCGCGATGAGTGTGGCCGAAAACTACATGGGCGTCGCCTAGACCAAGGCGGTCCGCCACCTCTCCCATCGCTCGCAGTCCGGCGCGGCGCAGCTCCTCGGTTGAGATATCTGTCCGCAGAGGCCCCAGCCCGGCGCGGTTGAGCGCGGCAACGGCGAGTGGGAAGGCGCCCGCCAGTGCAAGCTTGCGCAGCTTGTGCCCTGGCGAGGAGCCGCTCCCGGAACCTCCGAGTGCTTGCCATGCACGCACCGTGTCGACTCGATTCACGGCGCCGCCGGCGCGAGATCCTCTCGCAACCGCATCCCTCCAGGCGAACACCGGGTCCCCCACCGCCTCGTAGTCATCCACCTGGCGGAAAGCGCGGGTGGGGCGCCCCAGGACGCGGCTCATCGCGCCGATGCTCAGACGCTCGAGGGTGGGCACCGTCAGGTGACAGTCGAGGTAGTGGCCGTGCGTGGCGTACACATCCGGGCGCACCCACAGGCCCGGGTAGGCCATGCTGATGCGCGCCGGCGATACCCACTCGGCGATCCGCGCGAGCATCGGCGAGGCCTGCGCCGGGGTCAGGCGCTGCTCGAGGCCGAGCGGCCCGGGCGGCTCGAGCGCGCGCTCGCTGAGCCACGACTCGATCATCAGGTGGTCGTGATTGCCGGCGCAGACCACAACCTCGCGATCGGCGAGCACTCGGCCGAGATCCTCGAAGAATGGCCGAGCGGCGGCCATCGCGCGATGCGGCGGGCTGTGGCGCAGCTCGAGCACGTCGCCAAGCAAAACCAGGCGGTCGATGTCCGCCAGCGCATCCAGCAGCGCGGCGCGTGGCTCGGGGCGACGCAAGACATCCGCGCCCGAGCCACTGCCAAGGTGCAGGTCGGAGATGATCAGCGTGCGCATGGCAATCTGGGCAAGGTGGCTCCCGCGATCTCCGATCGCCGCGGGCGAGAAGCCTCCCAGGCTTCAGGAGGCTCCGACCACACCTTCCGGCCGCGGGGTCGGTGGGGTGGGCGGGCTCCCCACAGCCTCACGAATCTGCTTGGGTAGCATGAAGCGAACATCCTCACGGATGACGTGGAATTCGGAGATGTCCTCGACACCGCGCGCGCGGAAGAAGTCGAGCAGGTCCTGCACGAGCTCATCGGGCGCGCTGGCCCCGGAGGAGATGCCTACGACGCGCCTGTCCTCGAGCCATTCCTCCCGCACTTCGCCCGCGTTGTCGATCAGATAGGCATCGGTGGCGCAGTCGCGCGCGACCTCCACCAAGCGCACCGAGTTCGAAGAGTTGCGCGAGCCGATCACGAGTATCAGGTCGCAGCTGTCAGACATCTGCTTGACGGCCGCCTGGCGGTTGGTGGTCGCGTAACAGATGTCGTCGGTGCGGGGACCGACAATGCTCGGAAAGCGCTCGTGCAGGCGAGCGATTATCGAGCTGGTTTCATCCACTGACAGGGTCGTCTGCGTAACGTAGGCGACCCGCTCGGGGTCTTCCACCGCAAGCGCATCGACATCCTCCTCGTTCTGGACCAGCACGATCCGATCAGGCGCCTCACCCATCGTGCCTTCAACCTCCTCGTGGCCCTCATGACCGACGAGCACGATCGTGAAGCCCTCCTCGGCGAAGCGCGTCGCCTCGCGGTGGACCTTTGTCACGAGCGGGCAGGTGGCGTCGATCGTGCGCAGGCCGCGCTCCTCTGCACCAGAGCGCACGCTGGGGGCGACGCCGTGCGCGGAGAACACGCACACCGCCCCCTCAGGTACTTCGGTCTGCTCGTCAACGAAGATCGCTCCGCGCTCGCGCAGCTGGGAGACGACATGCTTGTTGTGCACGATCTCCTTGCGCACATACACCGGGCGCCCATGGATCTCGAGTGCCCGTTCGACCGTCTGCACAGCACGATCCACACCCGCGCAATATCCGCGCGGAGCCGCCAGCAGAAGCTTCTCTACCGTATTTGACACAACAGCCATGATCACCGTCATTGTAGGGGCCTCCCAGGTACGCTAAGCGCATCATGGCGCCAAAGCACCTGGACAGGCTCACCCCGATTGACGCCTCCTTTCTGCACCAGGAGGGGCCCACATCGCACATGCATGTCGGCGGACTGACGATTGTCGAAGGTCCACCTCCGGCGATGGAGGAGTTCCTCGAACAGATCCGCCGGCGACTGCACCTGGTGCCACGCTACCGCCACAAGCTCGCCCACACAGCGTTGGACAGCGGGCGCCCGGTTTGGATCGACGACCCGAGCTTCAATCTCGAGTTCCACGTCCGCCACACCGCGCTGCCTACTCCAGGCGGCTGGGAGCAATTGTGTGCACTGACCGCGCGGATCTTCTCGCAACAGCTCGACCGCTCCAAGCCGCTGTGGGAGATGTGGCTGATCGAAGGCCTGGAGGATGATCGCTTCGCGCTGATCTCAAAGACACACCACTCCCTAATTGACGGCATCGCCGGTATCGACCTGGCGACGGTGCTGTTCGACCTCTCCCCCACGCCACCCCCGCTCAGAAGTTCGGGGCGCGCGTGGCAGCCGCACTCCGAGCCGGGCACAGCGGAGCTCGTCGCCACAGGGCTACGGGGGGCACTGCACGCCGGGATCGAGCTGGTGGAGGCCGCGCTCGATGCGCTCGCCCACCCTGAGCATGCGCTTGCCCGGGCACGCGAGGCCGCGGAGGGAATCGGCGAGATCGTCTGGGCGGGCCTGAACCCGGCGCCGGAGACGCCGCTGAATGTTCCAATCGGTCCGCACCGGCGCTTCGTCGGAGTCGACAGCCAGCTGGAGGATTTCAAGGTCGTCAAGAACGCCTTCGGGGGAACCGTCAACGATGTGGTGCTCGCCGTGGTCGCCGGTGCGCTGCGCTCATTCCTGATCTCCCGCGGCGTGCGTACCGAGGGCATGGAGTTGCGCGCGCTCGTGCCGGTCTCGGTCCGCGCCGAGGCCGAGCACCACCAAGGGGGCAACCGGATCGTCGTGATGCGCGGACCGCTGCCGGTCTACATCGCCGATCCCATCCAACGCCTACGTTTTGTCTCGAACGCGATGGACGGCCTGAAGGAGTCCAAGCAGGCGCTCGGCGCCGAGGTGATCGCGGGCGTCCAGAACTTTGCGCCGCCCACGATCCTCGCCCAGGCGTCGCGCCTGAACTTCTCCACACGTCTGTTCAACTTGCTCGTGACGAACGTGCCCGGTCCGCAGTTCCCGCTGTACGTGCTAGGCCGTGAGATGCTCGAGGCCTATCCGGTGGCCTTCCTGCCCGAGAACCACGGGTTGGCGATCGCGATCATGTCCTACAACGGCCAGATGAACTTCGGCCTGCTCGGCGACTTCGACGCGCTGCCCGACATCGACTCGATCGGCGAGAGTATCGCCAAGGAACTCGCACAGCTGGTGTCGCTCGCGCGCGAGTCCGCCGCCACACCGGCCTGATTTCTATTCGAGCTGTCCCCTCCACACCTCTACTGGCGTCGCTGGGCAAGCGAGGCAAGACTGATAAGGCCCACCCACCCGCGTGGCGTGCTGGCCGAAACGGGGATGCTGGTCGAAACGGGGATTCGCGCCGCAGGCGCGTGTCCGGGCGGGCGGGCTCCCATTCCGCTCGCAGGCGAGTGTCCGGGCGGGCGGACTCCCTTCGGTACGCGAGCTGGCCGATCGGAGATCCCATTCGATCTCCGATCTGTAGGACGCAGCATCGCGCCGGGGCGGTCGGCGTCAGTAGCCGAGCGCGAACTTAGCGTCCTCGGACATCTTCTCCGGCGACCACGGCGGCGTGAACACCATCTCCGACTCAACCGCCTTTACGCCCTCCAGTTCACCGACAAACTCTTCGATCTGTTCGTTCACCTGCGGGCCAATCGGGCAGCCGGGCGTTGTCAACGTGAAGGTGACGCGCACGTTGCCGTCCTCGACCTCAACCCCATAGATCAGCCCCAGCTCGACAAAGTCCAAGCCAAGCTCGGGGTCGATCACGTTCGCCAGGGCATCCATCACATCGTCCTCAGTGGGTATAGCCATGGTGGTGTCGGACATATAGCCAGTTTAGCCGCGGTCAGGTCCTCGCCTACTCTCCTCAGAGTCGCACACCGATCGGGCGTCGTTAGGCCAAGCGAGGCAAGATGAACCGAGCCCACCCACCCGCGTAGCGTCCTACGCGCGCCGGGAGCCTCCGAGGACGCAGCATCGCGCCGGGGCACCGCCGGCGAAGCCGGTGGTCGGCGTCCTATCAGTTGTCGCAGCCGAGGCGGTCCCACATGTAGAGCTGGATGCACTCTGTGGCCAGCTCTACCGCCCGTTCGCGCGAGAGGCGGGGAAGCACCGTGTCCAGCGCCTGCTCCTCAGAGACGCCCGCCTGAAACGCTTCCTCACCCCGGAATCCCGCCGCGATCTTCAGCGCCTCGCGCCGGTTCTCACCAAGGCTTGAGAACACCCCCACCAGGAAGTCCGTGTTCGGAATCGGCTGCCCCACCTCGAGCGACGCATGCCAGGCGGCGAGCAGGTGCAGGTCGTCCTCATCAAGATGGGCAATCGCCTTGGCATAGTGGACCGACAGCTCCTGGTCGGGGATGTCGTCCACCCACGCGCGCACGACCTCGCCCACGAGTTGGCGGCGAGCCTCGCGACCGACGGACTCGGCGATGACGCGAATGGCGTCCTGAGGCTCGATGAAGCAGAGTGGCATCGTCCAGACTGTAGGCGGCGGTGTGGACGTCTTTTTTCTAGAGCTTCAGCGCCTCGAGGACGCGCTCGAGCGCGTGGCGATCACAGGTCTCAGTCCGGAATCCAAGTGTCGCCCGCTCGCCCACGCCCCAGTTGGCGAGCGCTAGGTCGAGTGTCTCGATCGGCACCGAGGTCGCCTCGGCGAGCTTGAGCGCGCGGCGCTCTAGCAGCAGCGGATCGCCAATCGCAAAGGCCCGCTTGGCCGCCAGCGTCGCGAGATCTCCGGCGGAGGCTCCGCGGGCGCCGGAGAGATTCAAAGCGTCGGGTCGCAGCTCGTATAGACCGAGGCGCCCCAGCGTGACGAGCAGGTCATAGCGCCCCATGCGTGCGAAGCCGGGGAGCGCAAGCCTCTCAAACAGCCGCTCGAAGCGCCGCTGTGGGCTCCATCCAGGATCGCCCACGAACGCGCTCGCCTGGGCTCCCGCCTGCTCGGCCCAGTGACGATAGGCAAGCAGCGTCTCCGTACCCCGGGTGGGATCGTGCGAGGTGCGCGGGCCAAGCGGGACCTCGTCGAGGGCCAGGAGGTCACCCGCCGCATACCAACCCCACGCGCCGCCGTCGGGGGAAACGCCGTTTGCGGCGTGCTGGACGCTACCATCGGCGGCCAACGCCAAGCGGATGCCGACGAAGGGATCCTCGCTGTCGAGCGGCGAGAGGTAGGCGATCAGAAAGCACATCCACGTCGCCTGCTCGAGGTCCTCTTCGGCCAGCGCCCTGACCTCAGCGTAGAGGCCGGGGGGCGTGGCTTCGAGCGCCAGCAGACGCCCACTGGCGAACGCGATCTCCTCGGCCAGTAAGCGAGCGTCGTCGGACGAGCGCAAACCGGGTAGGAGCGCAGAGCGGTAGCCGTCGTCCTCTGCGCGAGCCTCGCGGTGAACTCGTATCTCTCGGCTACCGACACGCAGGCGCGGATGCCTGGTAGTGGCGGTCGCCTTGACTGCGCGCCCGGACCTCCCACCGGCCACAGGCTTCTCCGGCGGCGCGGGCCCGAGCAGCGTCTTGCTGCAGATCGGGCAACGCTCTATGAAGCGACTATGACGGCAGAAGGTCGGCATGAACCGGTGGGAGAAAACCGTTCACACGTGCCCGCTCGGCTCCGGCGCGGCGCTCCTTCGCGAGGGCGTGGAGGTAGTCGGCGAGATCGACCTGGATAGTGTGACGCTTGGAGGTGACATAGCGCCGGCGCATGGCCGCTTGGTCAGCGACGATGTCTGCGCGCAACTCGGCGGCCGGTGGCAGCGCGTAGCGCCCGAGCAGGTAGTCGCCGACCCACGCGCCTTGAGTCTCGGCGATCGGCATGATCGCACCGAGCGGTTGCAGCAGGCCGATGAAGAGCAGGTTGGGCATGTCGGGGTGAAAGACACGGCGGAACAGCTCGATGTGGTTGTCCGGAGCCGATACGAGCGCTTCGTCGAAAAACGGGAAGGTGATCTTGTAGCCGGTGCAGTAGACGATGACGTCGGCGTGGACCGAGCTGCCATCGACGAAGCGCACCCGGTCGTCCTCCAGGGTGGCGATGTTCGGCTTGGGCGCGATCGTGCCGTGGGCGATGCGATCGAGGATGCGCCCGGACACGGTCGGGTGAGACTCGCCGAACTTGTGGTCGGGCTTGGGCAGACCGTAGCGCTCGGGGTTGCCGATGTAGGTCTTGATCATCTGATGAGCCAGGCGCTGACGAAGCTTGAGCGGCACCCGCGGATCGTTGGGGAGCTGATCCACGGGTTTGCCGAACACGTACTTCGGGATGATCCACGCTCCGTGGCGAGCGGCGAGGTAGGTGTTGGCGGCGACGTAGGAAGACTCGACGGCAATGTCCATCGCCGAATTGCCCATGCCAAGCACCACGACATCCTTGCCCACGAAGGTCGAGTTGTCGACGTAGGCGTGCGCGTGGAGCTGCTCACCGGCGAAGGTGTCGGCGCCAGGGAAGGCGGGTTCGGGCCAGCGCGGATTCCAATGGTGACCGTTGGCGACGAGCAGCGCGTCGTAGCAACGTGTCTCACCGGTGTCGAGCGTGATCTCCCAGGCACCGTCTTCGCGCTTTGACGCACGCTCGACCCCGGTCTCGAAAGTGATCGTCTCGCGCAGGCCAAAGTGATCAACGTAGGCGTTGAAGTACTCCTTGATGTGCGAGTGGTGAGGGAAGTCCGGATAGGACTCCGGCATCGGAAAGTCCGAGTACGCCATGCGCTCGCGCGAGACGTTGATGAACAGGTCGCGGTAGGCGGCCGACATCCCGTTCTTATTGCCAAACACCCAGTTGCCCCCGATCTCATCTGACTTCTCAAAGCAGTCGAAGGGAATCCCGCGCTCCTTGAGAGCCTTCGCCGCGGTGATGCCCGAGGAGCCGGCGCCGATGATGCACACGTGTGCCGGGGTGGAGGGACGGAGCGGCGTTGCGGAGGTCGCGGTCCACCCGTCCGGCGCGGAGCTCCCGTTTTCCTCAGTGCGGCTCATTTGCAGCTCCAGCGTAGAAGAAACAGCGCGCGCGTCACCAGAGGGAGAACATCAAAGGATGGATCGTCAGCTTGGCCACGAGCCAGCTTGGCCACCAGCGACCTGGTCAATTTGTCGGGTCTGCCCCGCTGATGCCAGGCGTGGCGTGCCGCGGTGGACCCTCGGGGCCTTCGTCCGCGTCGGCGTGTCCCAGCAAACCGCCGTCTTCAGGCAAATCCAGGGCAGCTGCGCCGTTACGTCCTCCCGCAAGGTAACGGTCGACCATGCGCGCGCACTGGCGTCCCTCGTTGATCGCCCATACGATCAATGACTGGCCGCGGCGCGCGTCTCCCGCGGCGAACACGCCGTCGACGGAGCTGGTATACGGCTTGACCGCCTTGACGTTGCCGCGCTGGTCCTTCTCCACACCGAGCTGGTCGAGCAGCCCCTGCTCGGGATGCAGGAAGCCCATCGCCAGCAGCACGAGCTGAGCCGGCAGCTCGCGGTCGCTGCCCGGCACGGGCTCGAACGGCGGCTCAGAAAGTGCCTCTGCGATGTGCAGCGCGGCGAGCGCGCCGTTGCCGTCGTCGGCGAAGCGGGTCGTGGTGACCGAGTAGTCCTGCTCGCCCCTCCCCAGCTTCATCGCCTCCTCCATCGCGTAGCTGAGGCGGAACTTTTGCGGCCACTCAGGCCATGGAGTGCGGTCGTCCGGACGATGCGCGGGCGGCTCGGACAGGAGCTCGAGCTGGACGATCGAGCGAGCGCCCTCACGTAGCGCGTTGCCCACGCAGTCAGCGCCTGTGTCACCGCCGCCGATCACCACGACGTCCTTGCCCTTGGCCGTGATCTCCTGCTCCACAGCGGGCTGCGCGACCGTCGGCTCGGGGCCGAACTCGCGTGCCACCCAGCGGTTGCGCTGGTAGAGGTAATCCATCGCAAAGTGCACGCCGTCGAGCTCCCTGCCGGGGATAGGCAGATCGCGCGGCGTGCGCGAGCCGGTGGCCAGCACGATCGCGTCGAAGCCCGCACGCAGCTCCTCGACGCTCACATTGCTGCCGACCTCCACCCCGCAGCGGACTTCGATGCCCTCGGCGAGCAACTGCTCGACGCGACGCTGCACGACCGTCTTCTCGATCTTGAAGTCGGGCACGCCAAAGCGCACGAGCCCGCCGACGGCCTCGTCGCGCTCGAACAGCGTCACGCGATGGCCCGCGCGACGCAGCTGCTGGGCTGCCGCCATCCCTGCCGGTCCGGACCCCACCACGGCCACCCTCTGGCCGGTCTCGCGCCGCGGTGGCTGGGGAACCACCCAACCCTCCCCCCAGGCGCGGTCGATAATCGCGTTCTCGATCTGTTTGATCGTGACGGCGTCGCCCTCGCGGATCTCCAGCACGCACGCCGCCTCGCACGGCGCCGGACAGAGGCGACCGGTGAACTCGGGGAAGTTGTTCGTGGCGTGCAGCTGGACGATCGCATCCCTGAAGCGGTCGTGGTAGACGAGATCGTTCCAGTCAGGAATCAGGTTCCCGAGCGGGCAGCCGTTGTGGCAGAAGGGCACCCCGCAGTCCATGCAGCGGGCGCCCTGCTCGCGCAGCTCTCCCACCGGACGCAACAGTTGGAACTCGTGGTAGTCCCGCGCTCGCTCCAACGGATCCCGCTGGAGGATGCCGTGACGCTCGATCTCGAGGAAGCCTTTGAGCTTGCCCATCAGACACCAGTCTCGCCGACCGCGTCCAGCGGCCGCCGAGCCGGCGCGGCGCCGTTGGCGGCCGCCCCCTCTGCCAGAGCCTCTTCCTCAGACCGTTGGCGCAGCACGCGCTTATAGTCGTGGGGCATGACCTTCACAAAGGCGCCTCTGCCGAGCAGCTCCTCCCACTCTGAGAGCACACGAGCGGCCACCGGAGAGTCGGTGCGCCGCTGGTGCTCTTCGAGCATCGCACGAAGCTCGATCGCGTCAGCCTCGGCGATCTCGTCGAAACCGGCCATGCCCATGTTGCAGCGCGCGGCGAAAGTCCCGTCCTCGTCGAGCACGTACGCAATACCGCCGCTCATGCCCGCCGCGAAGTTGCGTCCCGTTAGACCCAGCACCACCACGCGCCCGCCGGTCATGTACTCGCAGCCATGGTCGCCGACCCCCTCCACGACCGCACAGGCACCCGAGTTGCGCACAGCGAAGCGCTCCCCGGCGAGTCCGCGGAAGAATGCCCGTCCGGCGGTCGCACCGTAGAGCACGGTGTTGCCGACGATCACGTTCTCCTCGGCGTTGAAGTGCGAGCCCATGCCCTCGCGCGGGCGGATCGCGAAGACCCCGCCGGAGAGGCCCTTGCCGGCGTAGTCGTTGGCGTCGCCACGCAGCGTGAAGGTGATGCCGGGCGCCAGCCAGCCGGCGAAGCTCTGGCCGGCCGAGCCCTCGAACTCAGCCACGATCGAGTCCTCCGGCAGACCCTCGGCGCCGTGGGCGCGGGCGACGTGGCTCGAGAGGATGCCCCCAACACAGCGATTGCGATTACGGATCACGGTGGCGATGTTCACCGGCCGGAGCTGCTGCAGCGCAGGCCGCGCAGCCTCCACCAGCTCCCAGTCGAGTGCATCCTCGAGGACCGCCGGGGGCGCTTCCACGCGACGGCGTGGGCTGCCCTCGTTCACCTCGATGTGGGTGAGGATGTGGGTCAGGTCCACACCCCGTGCCTTCCAGTGGTCGATCGCGGCGCCCACGCCCAGGAGATCCACTCGGCCGGTGGCCTCATCGAGCGAGCGCAGGCCGAGGGAGGCGAGAATCTCCCGCACCTCCTCGGCGACGAAGAAGAAGAAGTTGACGACGTGCTCGGGCGTCCCCT
>DAIOGX010000076.1:0-10199 GCA_036744995.1 Solirubrobacteraceae bacterium
GTCGACCCGATCATGGGCCACGACCTGTCGTTCCCGTTCAACATGGTCAAGCGCGGCTGGCGCGCCGTGTATGTACCCGAGGCGCGCGCCACCGAGAAGATGGTGCCTTCGCTCGAGGGGGAGTTCGTGCGCAAGCGGCGCATGATGAGCCACGCCTGGCCGATCGTCCTGCGCGGCGGCATGCTGTCGCCGCGCGGCTACGGTTTCACCTACGCCCTGATGATCCTCTCCCACCGCCTACTGCGCTACGCCACCCCCGCGCTGCATCTGCTCGCGCTCGCGGCGAACGTCGCGCTCCTTGCAGACACCGCCGGCGCCCTCTACACGATCACGCTCGTGCTCCAGCTCGCGCTGCTCGCCGCCGCCGGCCTCGCCGGCACAGTGCGCGCCAGACCGTTGCTCGTGGCGCGTTACTACGTGTTGACCACCACCTCCCTCGCCGCCGGCCTGTGGGATTGGCTGCGTCACGGGACCACGGCGGCTTGGGATGCAGCCGAGGGCACGAGATGATCCGCCTGATGGCCGAGGGCCTTAGCAATCGGGTCCTCGCCGACAGATGCTGTGTCCTCGATCGCTCGTGTACGGAGGAGTGCACTTCGCTCACTGTGTCTGCGCCCCGCTTGACCCTCGGTCGTCCGGACGACCTCTGCAGATGATCCGCCGCGCGCTCGACATCACCGTCTCTGTGCTCGCGCTTGTGCTCAGCGCACCCGTGTTCGCCCTGGCGACGCTGGCGATCCGCCTTGAGTCGCGTGGCCCCGCGATCTACCGCCAGCGCCGCGCCGGCAAGGACGGGCGCCCGTTCGACGTGTTCAAGCTGCGCACGATGGTCGACGGCGCCGAGCACATCGGGGCTGGGCTCGCGGTCAACGTGAATGACTCGCGCATCACACGCGTCGGCGCCTTCCTGCGCCGCACTTCGCTCGACGAGCTGCCCAATCTGCTCAATGTGCTGCGTGGCGAGATGTCGCTGATCGGCCCGCGCCCAACGCTGCCAGCGCAGGTGGAACGGTACACCGAGCGCCAGCGCGGCCGGCTCACGGTCAAGCCTGGAATTACCGGCTGGGCGCAGGTCAACGGGCGCGCCTCGCTGCCGTGGGCCGAGCGGATCGAGCTCGACCTTCACTACATCGAGCACCGCTCGCTCGCGCTCGATCTGAAGATTCTGTGGCGCACCTGCACGATGGTCCTCGGCGGCTCAGGCCTCTATAAGGGTGAGACTGGTGGCTGGGAGGAGTCATGACGCCCGCGATCCGCGAGTCCCATGAGGAGGTTGGAGCGTGACGCCGGCCCGCGATGCGACACCCGCGATCTTGCTGACCGGCGTGGGCAAGCGCTACGACATCGTCTCCTGTTTCGCGCGCCTCACAACTACGGTTGTGGCCGACCCGAACCCGCTGGCGCCTGCCCAGTATGCGGCGCATGTGCGCTCCGCGGTGCCGCTGATCGACGACCCCGAGTATGTGCCCATCCTGGAGCGCCTGTGCGCCGAGCAAGGCGTCGGTGCCGTGCTGCCATTGACCGACCTCGACATCGAGACGCTCGCGCATGCTCGCGCCGAGGGGCGCCTGCCCGCGCTTGTGCCGTCCCCTGAGGTCGCGCGCGCTACATACGACAAGTACGAAGCCCACCTGCTGCTGCAGCGGCTGGGGCTGCCCTCCCCGCCGACCGTGCTGCCCGAAGCCGACATCAATGCGCTCGAATATCCGGTGCTGATCAAGCCACGCCAAGGCTCCGGCGCACGCTCGATCCACCGTGCCCGCGACGTCGATCAGGCGCGCTTCTTCATCGACTATGTAGCTGAGCCCGTGATGGTCCAGCGTGCGATGGCTGGCGCGGAGCTGTCAATCGACTGTCTCGGCGATCTCGACGGGCGCTGCCTGAACGCGATCCCCCGCACGATGCTCGAGTCGCGCGGGGGGGAGTCGATCAAGGGCGAAGTCGTCCGCGACGAGGAGCTGATCGAGCTGGGGCAGCGTGTCATGGAGGCGCTGGGAGTGATCGGGCCGGCAACGATTCAGGTCTTCCGCGACCCCGATATCGGTTTGGGAATCACCGACGTGAATACGCGCTTCGGCGGCGCTTTCCCCGCGCCCGTCTACGCGGCGCTGCCCGGTCGCACTTATCCAGAGCTGATCGTCAAGCTCGCCGCTGGCGAGACGGTCGCCCCTCATGTGGGCGAGTTCCGCGCGGGAATGACATTCAGCCGCTACTACTGGCAGCTCGAGCTCGACGAGCACCTGCAGCCGACCGCTCGCGACATCGTGTCGGGGGGACCACCCTCGCCAAGGTAGACGCCGGTCGAGCTAGAATTACGGCTCGTGGCCACATTGCTCGCCGATCCCCCGCCTGCTCCCAGCACCGAGCAGCCGCCAGCGTCCGAGTCGCCAGGCGCGCCGCTAGCGCCCGTGCCTGCCTCCGGTGCTGCGCCTGGGTCTCCCGCGACACCCCAGCAGCGAGCCTGTGCTAACTGCGGCACGCCTCTGGGCGTCGATCAGGACTGGTGCCTACAGTGCGGCGCTGGTGCCCCCGGCAGCCTCGGCACGCACACGCCGAGCTGGCGCTCGGCGGCGACGGTGATTGGCGCCACCGCACTCCTGGCGGTTGGTGCCGCTGCTGCCGCGTACGCCGCGCTGAGCAGGGAAGGACCCCACCGGGCACGGCCGGTGATCATGACGGTTGCGCAGGTTCCCGCGCCCACCGCGGCGGCGCCGGTCACGCCCACCACGCCGGGCGGTGTCACGACCCCGACGCCGAAAACCCTCGGGACGCCCACCACCGCTAACCCCTTCTTTCCCAGCGGCACCACCAAACCACCGAAGATCCCGCTCGCGGCTGCCACGCCGAAATCCTCCTCGGGGACGAAGACCACCACGCCTGCCACCCCCAACGCTGGTGAAACCACCCCCTCCACGACCCCCACGAAATCGACCGGCGGCTCGACGCCCACTACCGAAGGGCAGCCGACGGCGATCCTGCTCGACACCAATGCGGCCGCCACCTACAACCCCTACGGCTACCCCGCGAGCGACTTCGGTGACCCAAGCCTGGCGATCGACGGCGACATCTCGACCGCCTGGACCGCGCAGGTCAATCCCGCCGTGGCCCCGAAGATGGCGGAGGGCCTCGTGATCGACCTGAAGGTCGCGCAGAAGCTATCCGCGCTCGAGCTCACCACTTCCACTCCAGGTATGACCGTCCAGGTGTACGGCGCCAACGGCCACACCCTGCCCGCCTCGATCACCGACCCGGCGTGGCATCAGCTGAGCCCCTACCGGGTCGAGCAGAAGAAGCGTGTGCGCATTCGGCTCACTCACCCAAAGACGGCGTTTCGCTTCATCACGCTGTGGATTAGCAAGGCTCCTGCCGCGTCGATCGGCACCGCCCAAGCGCCCGGGCATGTGAGCATCAACGAAGTCGAATTGCTCCCAACAACCTGACGGCCGGAGTACGCTCAGCCACCGCTCGCCCGCGTCGCCGTGCGCTTCGCAGTACTTTTCGCCGGTCGCGCGGCTGCCGGGCGTTTCGCCCGCCCGCCGCGCCGCGTGGTCCAGACCTCATCGAGGAACGACGCGATCTCTTCCGTGAGCCGCTCGGGCTGCAGACGCAGCTCCACGAGCGAGTCGGCCTCCAGTAGTCGCCCGTTCGGCAGCTCGTCGACGAGCATGCCTGCGTCTGAGAAGGGGTGAACGGGATCGCGATGGTGACCGAGGACGAGCGTGGGCGCCCGGAACGTGCGTCGCTCCGAGCGATGGGGGGCGATGCGCCCGAAGAACAGGCCCTGCAAGAGCGCGCCGCCGGGACCTGGTTCCTGGCGGATCAGGTCGAGTATGACGTTGCCATAGTGGGGGAGCAGTCGCCGGGGCACCATACGTGCGCCCCGCGCGAGCAACTTCATCACAGGCTCACCGAACGTGAGCGCGACGAGCGGCGGTGTGAAGGCCAGCGCGCTCCACAGCAGCGCGTTGTCGAGTACCGGCATCTCGAGCACCATCCCGCGCAGTCGCTCAGGCGCCACGGAGGCGATCTCCAGGGCGGTGTTTGCTCCCAGCGAGGTGCCCATCACGATGGCCTGCTCGATCTCCAGGTGGTCCATCAGCGCGATCACCTGTGAGGCAAAGAAGGCCATCGAATAGCGCCACATGTCGCGTGGGCGATCGGAGGCCCCGTGGCCGAGCAGATCGACCGTGATCACGTGGTTCCCGCGCGCCGCGAGGTCCTCGGCCAGCGGCCAGTGCATCTCCTGGGAGAGCAGCAGTCCGTGGATCAGGATCAGCGGTCGCGTGCTCGCCGGCGCGCTCTTCGCGGTACGTCCGCGCTTGCCCGCCGCGGTGACGGCCGCGGGCCCTCCACCAAACTCGGTGTAGGCGATGCGCTGTCCTTGAAAGCGAAAGGAGGACATACATCCAGCCTACCCGCACGCGAACCCGGGCGATGCCGTGGATCGCCCGGGTTCGGTGTTATCCCTCTCCGGTGGTCTTCCACTGGACTGGCCGGCAGGCGCGCGGTCCAGCGTGACCCGCCCTTGAAACCCGTCATAGGCCCAGAAGGTGCGCTCTTGTGAGATGACTCTTAGAAGTCGTCAAATCGCCGGGGCGCTCACCGCGGGCGCAAGAGCGTGGCACGGTATGGGCGCGCTAGCTTTCCGAGACAGCTTCACGCCCTGCAAACCGCTGGGCACACCACCAGGAGGGAGACGACTCATGGCCAAGCAGCCACGCATTCTCGCCGGCGAGACCGCCGCGATCACCGGCGCCGCGCGCGGGATCGGGCGCGCGACCGCGCAGGCGTTTCTGCGCCAGGGCATCAAGGTGGCGATCGGCGACGTGGACTTAGAGGCAGCTCAGCAGACCGCCTCTGAGCTGGGGCCGAGCGCGATCGGGCTGCCACTCGACGTGACCGACCGTGCCTCGGTCGCGGCGTTTCTCGATTGCGTCGATGAGCAGCTCGGCCCGGTCGACGTGCTGGTCAACAACGCCGGGATCATGCCGATCGGCCCGTTCCTCGACGAGGACGACGCGACCGCCCAGCGGATCCTCGACATCAATGTGCACGGCGTGATCAACGGCATGAAGGTCGCCCTGCCGCGCATGATCGCCCGAGGCAGCGGCCATGTCGTGAACGTCGCCTCGCAGGCCGGGAAGTACGGTTTACCGGGCGGCGCCACCTATTGCGCGAGCAAGGCCGCGGTCATCAACCTCAGCCGCTCGGTGCGCAAGGAACTGCGCGGCTCAGGGGTGGAGATATCCGTCATCAGCCCGGTGGCGGTCAACACGGAATTGGGCCTCGGCGTAGGCGAACCGCGCCAGCGCCAGTTCCGGAAGATCGAGCCCCAACAGGTGGCGGATGCGATCGTACAGACGCTGCGCCTGCCGAGGTTCGACGTGCACGTACCGAAGCAGCTGCAGATGAGTGAGCGGATCGGCGGGCTGTTCCCGATTGGCCTCCAGGACGCCCTCTCGCGTATGTCCAGGGCAGACGCTGTCCTCTCCAACATCGACACCAGCGCCCGCGCCGGCTACGAGCTGCGCGCCGCGCGCTCCGAGCCCGGGTTGCCATCGGCGCCCGAGCAGTCGCAGATCAGCCGGTCCACCGCGGATTGACCGCCGTCGCGAGCAGGCGGTCAGCTCGGCCCGTCGCGAGCGCGTGGCGATCGACTGGCCCGGCTGGGCCTCGCGATCAGCCCGCGGTAAGCCAGTCCGCGATCAGTCGCCCAATTAACGGTCCTTGGTCCTCTTGGAGGAAGTGCGAGGCGTTCCCGATCACCTTCGGCGCGGCGCGACCGATCGACTCCGCAAAACGCTCGCCGACCGACAGCGGCAGGACGGGATCACTGTCGGCCCACAGCATCAGCGTCGGGCGGCGATCCTCACGCAGCGCGTCGAGCACGCGCTGCCCGGCGACGGCCCCCGGCGCATCCGGCGTCCGTGGGATCAGCAGCGGAAAGGCGCGCGCACCGGCCTTGGAGGCGACGCTGGGATACGGCGCTTCATAGGCCGCGATCACCTCGTCGCCGGGGTCGTTCTTGCATGCGCCGCGCACGAGAAAGCCGACCGGGAGGTCCTCGGTGCGGGCCACGAAATCGCGGAAGGCGATCCAGGCGTCGGTCATGCGCTGGTGTCCGGTGAACAGGCCGGTGTCGAGGATCACCAGGTGGTCTATGCGCTCTGGGTGCTCGACCGCCAGCCGCAGCCCGATCGGCCCGCCCCAATCGTGCACGACGATCGTCGCGCCCTTTAGGTCGAGATCGTCCAGCAGCGTGGTGACGAGCGCGACATGGCGGTCGTAGGAGTAGAAGTCCACGTCGATCGGCTTGTCCGAGCGACCGAAGCCGGCTAGGTCGGGGACGACGCAGCGGAAGCCCGCGTCGCGCACGGGCGGGATGACCTTGCGCCACAGAAATGACCAGGTGGGCTCGCCGTGGAGGAAGATGACGGGCGGCCCGTCGCCCTCTTCGAGGTGGGCCAAGCGCAGGCCGTCCACCTCGCGATAATGGGAGGCGAAGGGGAAGTCAGGGAGCCCTTCCAGCAGCTCATCGGGGGTGCGCACCACGTCGGTCATTTCGTCGAGGAGCATATTCGGGCTCCATCGGTTAGGCTCGCGCCCAGTGCACTTGGCGACGCTTCAGCTGGCACCCATTTTGGGGGCGGAGAAGAGCAAAGTCCCGTTCTATATCGCGGGCGGCGCACTGGTTGTGTGGGCACTGGTCGTGTCTCTCGGCCTCGGCCTACGCCGACCGGACTTCCCCAATAGCCTGACGGGCCAGCGCGCGGTGATCGCGATCACCGCGGTGCTCGTCCTGGCGACCCTGTCGATGGCAGTAGTGACATCGGGCGGGAGCACGAAGGCCGAAGCGTCGTCTTCCTCGGCGGTGGCGCCGAGCGGGCCCTCGACCCGGATGCCCGCGGGCACGGCTGTGACCGCGCTCAAGCTCGCGGCCAACCCGTCCGGTCAACTGGCCTACAACGCCAAGCAGCTGAGCGCTAAAGCGGGAGACGTGACGATCACGATGACGAATATGTCTCCTCTCGAACACAACGTGACCATCGCGCAGGGGAGCACCGTGCTCGGATCGACCCCGACGTTTATAGGCGGCAGTAAGACGCTCACGCTGAATCTCAAGCCGGGCACCTACACCTTTTACTGCTCCGTCCCCGGGCATCGTCAAGCGGGGATGGAAGGCACGCTGACGGTTTCCTGAAGACGAGATAGAAGGAGATTTCATGGACGTTATTGCCAGGCTCGACGAGGTTCGCGGCGCTATTAGCGTGCTTGAGCACCCGTTCTATCGACGCTGGAGTGCGGGCGAGCTGAGTGCTGAGGAGTTGAGGTGCTACGCCGGGGAGTACCGCCACGCGGTCGTCGCACTGGCGACGGCATCGGAGTTGGCGGCCGTAAAGGCGGGGCCAGCGCATGCGGCGGGGCAGCGGCGCCACGCCGAGGAGGAGAAGGGGCATCTGAAGTTGTGGGAGGAGTTCGCGCGCGCCGCGGGCGCACGGCCGATTGACGCGGCCGATGGAGAGCGGGCGCTGGCAGAGACGGAGGCTTGCGTGGAGGCATGGACGGCAGGAGAGGACGTGCTGGAGCATCTGGCGGTGCTCTACGCGATCGAGGCCAGCCAGCCGGCGGTGTCGAAGACCAAGATGGAGGGGCTGACGGCGCATTACGGCTACACCGAGGAAGGCCCGGCGGTCGAGTACTTCCGGTTGCACGAGGTGCTCGATGTCGAGCACGCGCAACACGCACGCGAGCTGATCGCGGAGCTCATGACCGGCATAGACGATCCCGAGGAACAGGCCGGCAGGATGGTCGCCCGTGCGCGCGCGGCGCTCGAGGGTAACTGGCGGCTGCTCGACGGAGTCGAAAGGCTGCGTGTCGGCGACGAGGAGGCAGTGAGCGCGTAGGGCCGTCAGGCCGTTCGTGCAGGCGCACGCGTAGGCGCGGAGAGACGCCATGCGAACAGGACCGCGGCCACCGAGGTGGCGAGGTTGAGGCTCGAGACCCCGGGTCGCATCGGAATGCTTACGCGCGCCTCAGCGCGGGCAGTCAACTCCGGACTGAGGCCGTAGCGCTCGGTGCCAAATGCGAGCACCGCGCGCTCAGGCAGCGTGGCGGGGTCGAGTGGATCGCCGTCGGGGTCGACCGCGAGCAGCGGGCGGTCGCTCCTCTGCAGGATCTCCAGCTGCTCTATGCGCGCGACGGGCAGGGCGTAGTGCAGACCCGCGGCGCCGCGCAGCGCGTCGGGGTGCCAGGGGTCGTGGCTGCCTGTGGTGAGCACTCCGGCGACGTCGGCGGCGGCGGCGACGCGGACACAGGCGCCCATGTTGCCGAGGTCGCGCGGGTCCTCGAGCAGGACGACGGGCGAGAGCTGGCGGTCGGCGAGCAGCGCGGCGGGATCGATGGTGCGGCGTTCGGCCAGGCCGATCACACCCGTCGGCGGGGCCAGTGGAGAGAGTTGGGCGAAGACGGAGGGGTCGACCTCGCGCGTGAGCGCGCGCAAGCGCGCGCTCAGGTCGGGTGCTAGCAGTGCAGCGAGACGGTCGAGCTCGGAGGCGTCTGCGGAGACGACCTCGAGTAGGTTGGCACCGAAGCGCAGGGCGTGCTTGAGTGGGTGAAAGCCTTCAAGGACGGCGAGCGAGGGATCGCGCCGCGCGCGTCCAAAGCGCGGGATGAGCGACCCGTCTTGCACGGGGCGATGATATAGAGAGCTGAGATGAGGCTAGAGGGAATACACCACATCACCGCGATCACCGCAGATGCACGCGGGAATGTCGAGTTCTATGCAGGCGTGCTCGGGTTGAGGATGGTGAAGAAGACCGTCAACCAGGACGATCCGACCGTGTACCACCTCTTCTACGGGGACGAGGAGGGCTCGCCGGGGGCCGACTTGACGTTCTTTGAGTACCCGCATGCAGCGCGTGGGGAGGTCGGCGCGGGGATGGTGCACCGCATCGTCTGGCGGATGGCCTCAGGGGCGGCGCTTTACTTCTGGGAAGAGCGCCTGAAGGAGCACGGCGTGAGCTCAGAGCGCACAGAGGAGAGCTTGCTGTTCGCCGATCCGGAGGGACTGGAGCACGAGCTGAGGATCACGGTGACGGAGGACGAGCCGCTGAGCGCGAGTGCCCCCGATGTCCCGAGCGAATACGCGTTACAGGGGTTTGACGGGGTGCGCGTCTACAGCGACGATCCGGCGCGCAGCGAGCGGCTGCTCGGCGAGACGCTCGGGTTTGCCCACGACGAGGATGATGATGGACGCTGGGAGGTGCGTGGCGAGCAGCGGGGTGGTTTCTACGCGTATGACCCCGCCCCTGAGACCCGCGCGCGGCAGGGTGCGGGGACCGTGCATCACGTGGCGTTCGCAGCGTGGGTGCAGGACGAGGAGGCGTGGCAAAAGCGGTTGGCGGCGGCGGGCGCCAGGCCTACACCGGTGATCGACCGGTTTTATTTTCGGTCCGTTTATTTCCGTGAGCCCAGCGGCGTATTGTGCGAGATCGCGACGATCGGCCCGGGGTTCGCCGTCGACGAGGAGGAAGAGCATCTCGGCGAGCGACTGTCGCTGCCGCCAAAGTTCGAGTCCCTGCGCGAGCAACTGGAAAGCACGCTCACGCCGCTGCCGGAGCCGCCCTCGCGAGGCGCCGCTTAGCACGGATTGGAGAGAGCGGATCGTGAGCGCCAAGCAGGAATTGCCGATCATTCACTTCGCGTCGCGGGACACGTGGAAGGTGTGGCTGGCGGAGCAGCACGCGAGTTCGAGCGGTCTGTGGCTGAAGATCGCCAAGAAGGGGTCGGGAATTGCGACGGTGTCTTACGCGGAGGCGCTGGAAGTGGCTCTCTGCTACGGCTGGATCGACAGCCAAAAGGGCGGATTCGACGATGAGTACTTCCTGCAACGGTTCACACCGCGCAAACCGAAAGGCAAGTGGTCAAAGATCAACCGCACGAAGGCGACGGACCTGATCGAGCGATGCGAGATGCAGCCCGCCGGCCTGAGAGAGGTCGAGCAGGCCAGGGCGGACGGTCGCTGGGACGCTGCATACGAGGGACAGAGCACCGCGACGGTGCCGGAGGATCTGCGGCGGGAGTTGGAGCGGAATGAGGCGGCACGAGAGTTTTTTGCCACGCTCGACAGCGCGAACAGGTACGCGGTGCTCTACCGAGTACAGGAGGCCAAGAGGCCAGAGACGCGCGCGCGACGCATC